>CAMLRJ010000287.1 GCA_946482345.1 uncultured Cellvibrio sp. | reverse complement strand
GATTGGCGGGTGAAGCCACCGCAATTGGTGATGCAGTGGCTTTGGGAATTAAACGATTAAAAGATTATCCCGACAATAAACGCGTGATCATTTTATTAACTGATGGACAAAATACGGCTGGTGACATCACACCGGAGCAAGCAACAGATTTGGCAGTAACTGCAAAAACAAAAATCTACACTATTGCGTTTACGCCTTACGATCAGGAAGTGGATGCACAAGCCATGAACAATATGGCTGAAAAAACTGGCGGCGCTTACTTTCGTGCGCGCAGTATGCAGGAACTGGATAACATCCATCATCAGTTGGACAAACTTGAACCCAGTGAATCCGATGAAGAAACTTTTCGTCCGGTGAAAACTCTTTTTTATTGGCCATTGGCGTTCGCATTGCTACTCAGTTTGATTCTGGCACTAGCCCAGGTTTTTAAATTAAAACCCGTTTTCCCAAGAGGATGAATTGATGGATTCATTTATTGAAAATTTCCATTTTATTCGGCCACTCTGGTTATGGGCGATTTTATTGTTGCTGCCAATAATTGTGCTGCTGTGGCGAAAACAAAAAAATTCCGGTCAATGGCAAGATTTAATTTCAGCCGAACTATTACCCTTTTTACTTGAAGGTAAAACCGTTAGAAGATCGCCAGGCAATTTAATTGCACTGATGTTGGCCTGGATAATTGCAGCGATTGCACTGGCAGGGCCAAGCTGGAAAAAACTGCCAGTCGCCGTCGAAAAAAATAACAATGCATTAATTATTATGTTGGATTTATCGCCGTCAATGTTGACTGAAGATATCAAACCTTCACGTATTGTTCGTGCGCGTTTAAAAATTGCGGATCTATTACGCGAAAGACAGGACGGCCAAACTGCACTTTTGGTTTACGGTGCCGATGCACATGTTGTAACACCACTGACCCAGGATTCAAAAACCATCAGCAATTTATTGCCTATGCTTAGCCCAAACCTTATGCCCGCTCAAGGTAGTAATACAGAGGCCGCCGTCGCACGTGCAGTTCAACTCTTGAAAGATGCAGGATTAAATCAGGGCGACCTGTTATTAATCACCGATGGCGTCGCGCCTGATGCACAACAAACTATCAACAAAAAACTTCAGGATGAAACCGGCATTCGTTTGTCTATATTGGGCGTAGGTGGCAAAGACCCTGCGCCTATTCCATCGCGCAACGGCGGATTCTTGCGCGATAAATCCAACGATATTGTCACCAGTTTTCTGGATGCTGCGTCTTTGAATGAATTTGCACTTGAAAATCGTGGCCGCTACAAAACACTTTCCAGTGATGTTGATGATATGAAAACTTTTACATCACTGATGAATATTAAAATGGATCTTAAAAATAACAACGAAGAAGAAAAAATCAGCAATCGCACTTTTGATCAATGGGCTGATGAAGGCCACTGGCTGGTTTTATTGTTGTTGCCTGTAATCCTATATGTATTTCGTCGCGGAGTGTTGGCCGTTGTTTTTCTGACGCCTTTCATATTGTTTTCACCCGAACAAGCTCATGCTCTAGGCTGGGATGATCTTTGGAAAAATAAAGATCAACAAGCTTATGAAAAACTGCAAGCTGACAAAGCAGATGAAGCGGCCAAACAATTTACTCAACCCGAATGGAAAGCCAGTGCCGAATATCGTGCGGGAAACTTTGCAGAAGCAGCCAAACAATTTGCAAATCAGAATACCGCTACTGCTCACTACAATCAGGGAAATGCATTGGCAAAATCAGGGCAACTGAAAGAAGCCATTACAGCCTATGACAAAGCCTTGTCCATAGACGCCAATTTGGAAGATGCCCAAAAGAATCGAAAAATTGTTGAAGAAGCGCTTAAAAAACAACAAGAACAGCAGCAAGACAATCAACAAAATAACCAGGATCAGAATCAGCAGGATAAAAACCAGCAAAACAAAAATTCTCAAGATCAAAAAAGTCAGGACCAACAACAAAACCAACAAGATCAATCACAACAGAATCAGGATCAAGAAAATCAGGATTCACAGCAACAGAATCAACAACAGGATTCATCCAGTGGGCAAGATTCTTCTGCCGGAAATCAATCCATGCAGGATGCTGCGGCCAATTCATCGCAAGCCAATCCTTCTGTAATGGATGCACAGACATCCAGCTCAGCAAGTTCGCAAATGAATCTGGCATCACAAACTTCGTCTGCCCAATCGGAAGAACAAAAAAGTGATGCACAAAAAGAAGCGGAAGCAAAAGCTTTGGCGGAATTGCAAAAAGATGGGTTGACCGATGAGGAACGAAAAAATCTGGAACAATGGTTACGCAGGGTTCCAGATGATCCGAGCGGACTGCTGCGCAGGAAATTCGAAAATGAATTCAGAAAACAACAATACGAAAAAATGAAAGGCACCTGGGAATCCCCGGATAACGAAGCTGACCAACGTTTGTGATGATGAACATGATGAAACTATTGCGATTAGAAAATATGTTTGCACCCCCTCCTAACCTCCCCCTCCACAAGGGGAAGGGACTTCACTCCCTTCTTTTATATCTACGAAGCACAATCAGTCCCCTCCCCTTACGAAGGGGAGGGTTAGGGTGGGGTTTGTTTTGTTTTTTATTTTTTATCGTTTCAACACCAACCTTCGCTGACAGCCTAACCGCCAGCGTAGATCGGGACACACTCGGCATTTCCGAAACATTAACACTGACCTTGCGTCACGAACCGCAAACCAATGCAACGCCCGACTATTCCTTGCTGGAAAAAGATTTTGAAATTTTACACACACAAAGTGGCCGGAGCATGTCTATAGTCAACGGCCGATCCGAATCCTACACTCAATGGAAATTAATGCTGGCACCTCGCAAAATGGGCAAGCTGTTAATTCCTTCGTTTGACATCAATGGCAATATCAGTGACGCCATTGAAATTACTGTTGAAAAACAATCGACACAATTCAAAGCATCGGGCAGTGATCCTGTAAGTGTTGAAATACTGACTGACAAAGATAATTTGTTCGTGCAAGAACAAGTTATTTTTACAGTAAGATTAATCACTAACGTCAGCCTCACCGCTGCACAATTGGACCCGCTTTCCATTCCTGATACATTTGTTACCGAGCTGGATGAACAAAATTATAAAACAACAATCAACAATCAACCGGCGCTGGTTGTTGAAAAACGATTTGCCATTTTTCCATTAAAAAGTGGAACACTCACTATTCCTGCTTTACGTTATCAAGTTGCAATAGACGATGGTGATATCTGGAGCAGAATGTCAGGCAGTAATAATATTTTGCGACTGATGACAGAAGAGAAAACATTAACTGTCAATGCCGCACCTGCAGATAAAACCAATTGGTTGCCTGCAGAAAATTTGCATATCAGTGAACATTGGAGTGCAGGTCTGGACAATATGAAAGTGGGCGAACCCATCAGTCGCACCATTACGATTACCGCCAAGGGTTTAACCGCTGCACAAATTCCTCCACTGACTTCATCTTCTATTGATGGCTTAACTTTTTATCAGGATCAGGCGCAAACTGATGATCAAAAAACCAAAAATGGAATTCAAGGTTCGCGCATAGAAACTACCGCCATAGTTCCCAACAAAGATGGAAAATACACACTGCCCGAAATACGCATAGAATGGTGGAACACAAAAACACAAGAATACGAAGTCGCCAGTTTGCCAGCCGTGAGTTTATCTGTAGGTTCCAACGGACACAGCCCAACTGCGGATGAAATTGTGGAAACTGCAAAACAAATAATGGAAAAATCCAAAGAAAAAACCAACGAACCTTCAATCGCTATAGATTCCAATCATATTCAAACTGAAACCAAAACACCTTTATGGATTTATATCGCACTGGCCATTAGCAGTTTATTGTCTGTCTTTTTCTTTTTAGCCTGGTGGAATTTACGCCAACGCTTTAATACTTATATCCATCGAAAAAATGAAATGGAAAAAGCGGCAATCGAATCTGAAACCAATGCATGGAATCAAGTAAAAGAATGTTTACAGCAAAATAACCTGATTGAACTTCGTCAGGCAATTATCGAATGGGCCAAACTTTATTGGAAAAACAATAGCATACAAAGTTTGCACGATGTTGCAGTTCAGGCAGACTCAGCCTCATTACAGGACATTTTGGCGCAACTTGATGCCAATCTGTTTGCGGCCAACAGTCATCATTTCGATAAACAAACACTCAGAGAAGCTCTGGGTAATTTACGGCGGGGGAAAATGCAAAAGGCCGCAACTGAAAATCAATTACGGCCTTTGTACTGACTCGATTAAAAAGAATTACAGGTAGAAGAACTAATCCAGCATAGCCAACTGCTGACCGGAAACTGACAAATGATCTTCTACCTGTGCAACCGAATCCAACTTTTTAAATTGAACCTGGTTCACTGTAATACCTTTATCAATAATGCCTTTGTGTTGAAGTAAACTAATTAATTCTGCTTTATCCACTTGATTATCATCTTGACGCAAATTCTGCATTTCTTCCGGTGTCAAACTGGCTCTGCGACCTCCAGGCAAATAAATTGTGCCATTGCTAAAATCAACTGCAAAAGCAATAACGCCAGGAATAAAAAAGAACAACAAACCAATTGCATCAAAAATCGCAATTTTGGGATCGATTTGCCCTGACACCTGCCCTTTTCTTTCCGGGTGCAATATGGTGCCGCAACCAACCAATTGAAAAACCAGACCGAATACAACTGAAAGAGCAACCACTTTGTTAATAGTTGATTTCATAGAAACCTCGCTTGTTAATAATAAGATTAAGAAAGCACACCGGATTGTTGAATCCATTGTTTCAATTGTTGCATAGGTAAAGCGCCAGAAATGCGCTGCACTTCACGACCGCCTTTAAATAAAATCAACGTCGGGATACTTTGAATATGCCAGGCATTACCAATACTCGGCACTGCTTCAGTATTCAATTTGGCGAATCGCAAATTGGGTTCAAATAATTTTGCAGCTTGTTCAAAAACTGGCGCAAACGATTGGCAAGGCCCACACCATGGCGCCCAGCAATCGACAATCACCGGGATATCATTCTTTTCCAAACAAGCTGATACATTTCCGGGATTTAATTCCACAGGTTTGCCAAAGAAAATCGGTTTTTTGCATTTTCCACAAATAGGATTATCTGCCAATTTTTCTTTTTCAATTCTATTGGTTGTAAAACAATGGGGGCAGTTGATTTGCATGATCGTGCTCTCTTGAATTGAAATTGTTACCCCTCTCCC
>CAMLRJ010000286.1 GCA_946482345.1 uncultured Cellvibrio sp. | reverse complement strand
AGATATTTTCTCCCATATTTTTCCATATCCTGACTTATTCATCAGAGCATCCATCTCATAAGCAATATCTGGAGCCATTTGCGTGTTATCTGTTCCGCCGAGAACAACTATATTTTGCTCCCTGTCTTTTGCCATTGTATCCAACATATCCCAGATAAAATGACCCAAATGTGATGCATCCTCTTCTGATAACAAACCACTATCCAGTATCTTCAACACTTTCACATCATTCTTTCTGTTGGCATAGTGCTGCACCAATTCTCGCACATGAGGATAACGCAGAGTTAATATCATAGAACTTTTCCTCCAGCCCGTATAACAGACATGCGATCTGAGATCCATTTTAATTTTTCAACCAAAGTACTTATTTTCATTCTTTCATTAACCGTTAACAAATAATGACCTTTCGCTGAGCTGGATGGGCGCTTGTCAGGCTGAAAAGACATACCCGCTGGTATATCAGCGCCGGACAATACCCAAAAAACATCTACCTGCTTTCCACCGCTCACACGAGATACCATTTTGT
The DNA here is from genome assembly GCA_946482345.1 of uncultured Cellvibrio sp. Next base: position 4,745 of record CAMLRJ010000286.1, on the reverse strand, counting down.
AAGCGCTTTTAAGATGCTGCCACGTGGAAGAAAACGACAAGCCCATTTGATCGTCGGGCAGAACCCACTTTCCATCAATCGAAAGCTTATAATCACAAACCCTGATTCCCATTACAGTCCTATAAGGACCTTCGGCTCTATCTGCATATAATGTCGGATGCGCTCCACTTTCAGTTGGTCTTGCGTAATAACCATCAAGCTGATTGATTATTTCCCTCAAATCGATAAGACATTTAAACTGGTACAGCTCTTCCATTTTAATCCCTCGATTTTTATACCACTAGTTAAACTCAAATTTGCATTCGGGACCCAGCTTTTTTCATACAAACCCGATGAATCGAGATACTTTTTATGGCATGAAATTATAAATCAAACTCTTCCCCAAAAAAATGATGCATATTTAATATCAACATTCACATCAATAGCCTTTTCAATTTCCTCAAAATGAGCAATATCAATAAACTCCGCTTCATATAGAACCACCTCCTTGTAGCTGGAATGACTGCCCCTGGTTTGGCCGAGAAAGCACTTAAAGATTTTACATGTATTGGCATAGGAGAATCTTTAATTGCTAGAGAAAGATCATCATAAAAATTTCCATTAACCTCATATTTGAAGCTTAGTATTTCGGCCGGGCCTAGCCCAACATTCTGGATTGTTACCTTTAAAGCCTTTCGATTAACAATTTGCCTGTGCTGCGTGAGGCATGGTTTTAATAAAATTCTGTTGTGCTTTCGGTTTTCATAGGGTTGATACGCTGCTAAAAGAAGTGCCGCAATAGCGGTGCAGGCCGTGATTATCTCCGCAATACTCATAAGTTTCCTACTGCTATATTGTGCCTTGGTTAAGCAATTCTTTGCGTCAGTAACTTTTTCCATGTGACCCGCAATCCATTTAAGCTTCGAAGTGAATTTAATATATTCTCAATGATGCCCGGGTATGATCTAAAAATACTCAAGAAGCAGACGATTCATTTTCTCTTGGCCAATTACATCAACCATAGCCTGCAAAAACTCAGACGGAAGCTCGCCGTTCGTACCGAAACGACCATTTATAAGTAAAGAAAGGTAGTCATCCAAACTCTTTTGACTTCGCGTTACGCCAATAATCTCTTCGTCTAAATCCTTCCAAAACGCTGCTCCCTTCATATAGAACTGTGCATAATGCTGTCCTTCGCCCTGCGCTACAAGCCGCTGAGCTTTCAATAAGCCTATCTGACTCATTTCGCCCGCCATCTGCTTGAAGATCTGTGAAGCGAGTTTATCTTCTCCAAGAGATTTAAATCCGTAGTAATGAGCCAGACTCTCGGAAGCCCAAAGCGCCTCGGTTCCCAGGCCTAACATGTGTGCCATCTCGTGACCAGTTACCCACAAATACTTTATAAGGTCTGATGAAATCACCCCTCGTTCATTTACAGCGATATTTGCCAAGTAAGCGTCTTTTCCTGCTGCTCCTCCAATCACGCCTAAGGAAGCATCAATTCCCAGTACTAACACGTCAACCATTTGTGGAGGTGTCGAGGGGTTAACAGGAGTGATGACTTTTTGCAGGTAGGATAACTGTTGTTCATAAGATCCATAGAGATTCTTAATGTCAAAGGCCTCAGGTAAATGGCCAGAAAAAAAATTGAATGACGTTTCTCCGGAAGTTACCTGTTTGCTGGGCTCACCAACAAGCATCAACAGCGGCGCTTCTTTGGATGATGGTACATGCCGACATATTGCTCGGTCTTTTGTACAAATTTCAGATTCAGCCGTATTCGAAGCCAAACGCAGGAGATTTCCCCACTCGGAAAACAGCCACCACTTTCCCGGATAGTAAAGATTTTCTTGGGCAGAAACATCATGGTTCGGGCGATCCACTTCAATAAATTGTATGCCCCAGATAATCTCTGAACAGCCGGCAGGTACCATCCATCCACCATCATCCTCGCGCGATAACGTTTTGCCCGATGTGCTACAAATTGGATTCTTGATGTTTGATTCTTTTAACTGCCTGGAAATCAAACGGGTTTCAGTATGGAGAGCATCTTCAAAACTGAGTCGAATAGTACCCGTCGTTGGAGCGGAGCTATTGATCAATAGCTCGTACTGTAATGCAAAAGATTTGCCTGGAAGAAAAAAAGGAATCGCAAAAATCAGTATTGCCGTGTATATCCATTTCATTTTCGACCTATTTATTAGGTGGTAAAGGCATCTGCCTCTCTGGCGCAATCGCGAGGCGCCTATTTTTCTTGGGGAGTGATACATTCCTTCCCATCATCAAGGTTTCAAATCGACGGCAGCAAGGCCACTGCCATCCATCTTCATCGGCACAGAGTTGTGCTCGTGGACGATCATCCAGCCGTCATAGGAGCGCTTGAAGACAAGGGTAGTACGGAACCACAGTTCAACCGCGCCTTCGCCAATCTTTTCCCCACACATGTGGCTGAGACCATAAGCGATGCCAAGGTCGCCATTGATGAGAATCCGCGACTCACGAAACTCGACCCGAGGCCCCGGTTCCCTCCAGGTTTTCAGCCAGGCACGCAGCTCCTCAGCATCGCGCGCATCGGCTCCAGCGAAAGCAAGCGGCGGCTGTAGGTCGTAGACCACAACGTCACGCGCAAACGGTTCGATGGCAGCTTCAGCGTCTGCGTTGGCGATGGCTGTCTCGCGCGCAGCAATCAGACTTTTGATGGCTTCTATATCGGCATTGGTATTCATGTCCAGTTCTCCAGATTCACTTACCAGGATAGGCAATGATTAGTCGAATTGAGGAGATCAGAATCGACAGGAGAATCTGATTTGTCGCATAAAATCGCACACGCCAGCGCGAGCTTGCAAGCGTCCGGCGCCCGTATGCTGCATGGTGCTGCACTTGGTTAGGAGATTTCATTTTTCTTTTCCTGAACTGCGATTTTCGTGGAATGCCTTTATCCTTTTCTTTTCGGTTTCTTTAGCTTCCTTAAGTGTGGGCACATTCATTTCGATTCTTAGGGTATCAGGAAATTCTTCATCGATAGGTGCGAGACGAGGAGGATTAAACGACCTGTCACTTAAAAATTGGGTTCCATATCGCTGATCCCTGCCGATTCCGGTCAAATATCTATCAAGGCTTGCAGCTGCAAGCCATTTAGCTCTACTCTCCCCTTTACTTATTGCTATAACACATAGATCATGTGCCAGGAGTTGATCTTCAGGGCTAGTACCATGTTGCAAAATCATTGCCGCATGATAGAAGTCTTCTCCAGATTGAAGCTTTCCTTCCTCAATAAGGTTTCGAACTATCTTTTCCCTTTCTTCATCTCTGTAAGCAATAGATTCCCAGTCGTAAGCTTCCCCGCTGCTCATTGCTTTTCTGTCTTTCTGATCTTCATTAAAAACAGTTTCGAGTGTTTTTGAGCTGTTTTCGGCAGCAACTAACCCTGAAGATATGTAGGTAATAGACATTAATAGAAAAAATATGAATTTTAAGTATCTTTTCATGAATTTCTTGCTCTCCTAGCGTTGCGTTCATCTGCGGATTGTAAGTAGCGCCTCATAATAAACTTTGCTCAGCAATTCGCAAAAATGAGCAGATTGCAAACTGTTGAATGAAGATGCGAAGCGTCGGAACGGCGTTGGAACATTTTATTCTGACCGAATAAGCGCGTAGTGATGCTCATTATAAAATAAACCGTTTTTATATATGGCCTTTTCCAATACAGCCTCCAACTTAAAGCCACACTTTGCTAAAACTCTAGCAGAGGCTGCATTTCCCTCAAAAACAGGAGCATATAACCTAACTACTTCCGTGTTCTGAAATATCGCTTTTGAAAATTCAGCTAGAGCTTGCGAAGCAAAACCTTGCCCCCAAAAAGGCTGTGCAATCCAATAACCAATTTCAGCAGATTTTTGCCTTTCAAACTCCCCAACAATGGCGCTTATCGAACCGATTAATTCGCCATTTTTTGTTATGGCTTTAACGATTCCAATTTTACTACCCGTGCTTACCCACCATGCGGCAGCTTCTTTTGTATAAGGCTGCGGCAATTTTGCAGATATAAACTTCGTAACAGACTCTGTGTTGAGATAACAGACTAGAAGCTCCTCATCTTCGATTTTGAATTCTCTAAGTTCAATCATTGTGGTTCTTGATCCCTCCCACCAAAGCCAAGCCGGCCCAGCTTTCGCCGTGGTGCTGAGCATTAGTCATTTATCACCCACTTTCTCTAGGCCATAAAAGAACATTGGAATCCCAATGAATCCTGATATTAATGAGGTAATAAAATACGGTATGACGTCCCAGATGTAACTTAAATCAAGAAAATCAACACCACGGACAAATTCTATTAATGAAATTATACATAGCAAAGTCAAAAACGTACCTGCAGCAATGGGCAATGCTTTTTTATAGTATTCGATCATTTCTCGAACCCTTCGGTCTTTTCAATTATGATGCCGCCACATATTATGTATGGTCTTGGCACATAGGCAATTCCAATAGTCACAATACAGAGAAACAGAAACCCATATAAATAGTTATTTTTCATTATCGGAACGCATCAATATTTGTTTACGCCTTCGTCAGTTGCGTTTTTATTATAATGAATTTTAGTGCAAAGATGACCAAAAGCCATGCACAAAAAACGCAGGCAAAAACGTCACTGGAAAAAATTGTTAGCTTTGATTTTTATTTTTTCCGATGTAATAAAATATGAAGGTGATAATTAGCGCAGAAATAAAATAAGCTGGCAACGTTATTTTAAGCATTAAAATAGCGCT
>CAMLRJ010000285.1 GCA_946482345.1 uncultured Cellvibrio sp. | reverse complement strand
AATTTCAGCAGTACCATTTTGGGTTACCGGACGAAATGCAGTAGCGCGAATACTGATAATTTGCATTGCCTGATGATTTTGAATCTGCGACAAAATATTGCCTGCATAACTTGGGCGTACATATGTTGAAGGTGTTTGAATTTCTATCACATCGGTAATCGGTGCAATATTCAATCTTGCAGCAATAGCGGGTAAAACACTTTTGCCCAATACGCTGTGTGCACTCAAAATAACCTGATAATCATCGGCAATAGTCAGTACCAGATCCTGAACATCTTCGACGAGCGAATGTAACAAGTGATCAGCTTGTGCAACCAGCACACGATTAACACCTGACAAGCTTGTTGCCTGCTGAGCAATTTTTTCAACTTGATTGCCGTAAACCAACAGATCAATTGGTTGCTGCCAAACACCAGCCGCGTTTACGGCTTGCAATGTTGAAAGCTTCAATTGTTTTCCATCATGCTCGGCTAAAACCAAAATGCTCATTGCAATACCTCCGCCTGGCGTAAAGTGTGAATTAATGTTTCAACATTGGGTAATTGAATTGCGCCAGGTTTTTGTTGCGGTTCATTGGATTTCAATAATGTAAAACCTGGAGTTAAATCAACATTCAGTTCTGTTGCGGTGAGTGTTTCAATTGTTTTTTTCTTCGCCATCATCAAATTGGGTAGCTTGATAAAACGTGGTTCATTCAAGCGCAAATCAGCTGTCACCACGGCAGGCAGTTTTAATTTTAAGGTTTGTGTTCCTCTGTCTATTTCTCGCGTAACTTGAATGTGATCAGCATCCAATTCAATGGCGGATGCAAAAGTCCCTAAACCTATTCCCAATAAAGCTGCAAGCATTTGTCCTGTCTGACCGTAATCTTCACCGACGGCTTGTTTGCCTGAAAAAATCAGTTGAGGTTTTTCACGTTCAACAATTGCTTTTAATAATTTGGCTACAGCCAAGGGTTGCAAAGGTGCATCAGTTTCAATTAACAGTGCACGATCAGCGCCCATTGCATAAGCATGACGCAGGCTGTCTTTGGCTTCCGGGCCACCAATAGCAACAGCAAGAATTTCTGAAACATTTCCGCGTTCTTTCATGCGAATAGCTTCTTCAAGAGAAATTTCATCAAAGGGATTAATTGAGCGTTTGGCCTGGGAAAGATCCACCTGGCCTGTAGCATCAATAAAGGGTTTCAGGTTGTGGTCAACAGTATGTTTGATAGCGACAAGAACTTTCACAGGGATCTCCGTAATGAATCAGGGCTTGTCGATTATTTTATTTGGCGCTAGCATATTTGTTAAATCGATAATTTATATTTTATATATTTGCGAAATAGATATGAAATACACACTGCGTCAATTAGAGATTTTTGTTGCCATAGCGCGCGCAGAAAGTGTTTCCAGAGCTGCCGAGCAGGTAGCGCTCTCGCAATCGGCTGCCAGTACAGCCTTGGCGGAGTTGGAGCGGCAGTTTGATTGCCAACTGTTTGATCGCCATGGAAAGTTGCTCAAGCTCAATGCCCTGGGGAAAACCTTGTTGCCGGTAGCCAGTGGTTTATTGGCGCAGGCGGCTGAAATTGAGCAATTGCTGGAAGGCAATCTGTCACTGGGGGATTTGAAAGTAGGGGCCACTCTGACAATCGGTAATTATTTGGCGATTCTGATTATCAGTGAGTTTATGCAGCATCATGCCGATTGCCATATCAATCTTCAGGTTAAAAATACCCGAAGTATTTTGCATCAGGTTGCCGGATATGAATTGGATTTGGGATTAATTGAAGGCAGTTGCCATCATCCTGATCTGACAGCAGAACCCTGGATGGATGATGAACTGGCAGTTTTTTGTGCGCCATCTCATCCACTGGCTTCGATGACATCAGTCAGTATTGATGATCTGGTCGCTGCGAATTGGATTTTGCGTGAGCAGGGTTCCGGAACACGTGAAACTTTTGATCATGCCATGCGCCATCATTTGGCCGGTTTGAAAATTCGACTTGAATTGGAACACACGGAAGCAATCAAGCGATCTGTGGAATCCGGTTTGGGTGTGGGTTGTATTTCACGATTTGCATTACGCGATGCGTTTCGTCGAGGTAGTTTGGTGGAAATAAAAACACCCATGCTGGATTTGCGTCGCCAATTTATGTTTGTCTGGCATAAAAGCCGATATCAAACACCGGTCATGCTCACTTTTTTGGATTATTGTCGTTCACTCAAAATCAATTCCAATGATGGCGATATTTTTTTACCACTTAATCAGTCGGGGAATCTATGAGTCAACGCGATCAGATGCAATACGATGTTGTAATTGTCGGTGCCGGCCCTGCAGGTTTATCAGCTGCTATTCATCTAAAACAATTAGCCGCGCAGCAATCGCGTGAAATCAGTGTTTGTTTATTGGAGAAAGCGGCTGAAGCGGGAGCGCATATATTATCGGGTGCAGTGATTGATCCTATTGCATTAAATGAATTGATTCCTGATTGGCAATCCAAAGGTGCTCCTGTCTCCAATAAAGTTGTACAAGATAAATTTTTATGGCTGACGAAAACGAAAAGTTATTCAATCCCCTCAAAACTTATGCCGCCATTATTAAATAATAATGGTAATTATATTGTTAGTTTGGGTAAGTTATGCCGATGGTTATCTACCCAGGCAGAAGTATTGGGTGTGGATATTTTTCCGGGATTTAATGGCAGCGAAATATTGTATGGCGATGATGGCAGTGTAAAAGGTGTCATTACCGGTGACATGGGCGTTGCACGTGATGGCAGCCATAAAAATACTTACTCCCCCGGTATTGAATTACATGCGCAATACACTTTGATTGCAGAGGGTGCACGTGGTTCGTTGGCAAAATCACTGGAAGCAAAATTTAATTTGCGAGCAAATGCAGAACCGCAACAATATGGTTTGGGCTTTAAAGAAATTTGGCAGATCGATTCCAGAAAACATCAACTTGGCAGCGTATTGCATACATTGGGTTGGCCATTAAAAAACGATATTGGTGGTGGCGGTTTTCTTTATCATCTTGATGATAATAAAATCGCGTTGGGTTTCGTTGTGCATCTCAATTACGCTAATCCTTATTTAAATCCCTATGAAGAATTCCAGCGTTTTAAAACACATCCTGCAATCAAACCCCTATTGGAAAACGCCAAGCGCCTTGCTTATGGCGCACGCAGTATTAATGAAGGTGGAATTCAATCTTTGCCGGAATTAATTTTTCCGGGTGGTGCTTTGATTGGTTGCTCAGCAGGTTTTGTGAATCTGCCAAAAATCAAGGGCTCACATAATGCAATGAAATCTGCAATGCTGGCAGCAGAAACAATTGTTGAATCACTCTGCAAAAATGAATCATCAGGATTACTCGCGGAATATCCGAAAAAAATTCGCAATTCCTGGTTATGGAAAGATTTATACACAGTACGTAATATGAAACCAGCACTTTCTTCATGGGGAACTTTAACCGGAACAGTTTATGCCGGCATGGAGATGTGGCTGTCTGCATTCGGCATCACATTACCCTGGACACTGAAACACAAAAAAGCGGATCATCAAACCTTGATTCCTGTCAGCCAGGCGACACCGATTGATTACCCAGCACCCGATGGAAAAATTACCTTTGATAAAATGTCGTCAATTTATTTATCAAAAATTAATCACGAAGAAAATCAACCTGTTCATTTGAAATTGGCAGATGTGAATATTCCGCTTGAACACAATCTTGTGCAATATGCGGCGCCTGAACAACGTTATTGTCCCGCGGGTGTTTATGAGATCATTCAAAAAAATGATCAACCTTTCTTGCAAATTAATTCTGCCAACTGTATTCACTGTAAAGCCTGCGATATTAAAGATCCGTTACAAAATATCACCTGGGTTCCGCCGGAAGGAGGGAGTGGTCCTTATTATGAGGCTATGTGAATAAATGCGCATAAATAAAAGATTTAATAAAAATAAGTTACCTTCTGTGCCAATCGATAAATAATAGGTTTACTCCTGTAATTTTACATGCGAATATCTTTTCAGATTTATGGATATGTTTAAACACAACTGCTTTTTTTGGAAACGTTTGACACGTTTTTTCTCCTGTTGACACCAATTCAAACATAATAATTTTAGTTGTATGTTGCCGAATAATATTTGTTGGTAGCAATACAGCTGACATCTCATTAAAGCTTAAAAATTTTTCCCAATTTTTAAACGAAAGGAAGGGTGGGTTATGAAATATTTATTAGCTACGACATTTGCAGTATTCATGTCCTTGTCTGCTTACACAGAAGCTACTCCTGATGATATGGATAATGATGGCTTGGTTGAAATTAATAGTTTGGAGGAGTTGCAGGCAGTGGGGGATTTTTTTGGTGAATCTACATATGGTTATAGTTGTTGGATGCCAATTTCACGACCTTATTGTAGAGGACTTGAATTAACAAGAGACCTTGATTTTGATACCAACCAAAATGGAAAATTTGATGAAGGCGATACCTTTTGGAATGGAGGTGAAGGTTGGCAACCTATTTCATTATTCAAGGCAACTTTTGAGGGTAATGGTTTCGTTATTCGTAATTTAACTATCAATCGTCCTAATGCAACACAGCAGGGTTTATTCAGATACGTTTCGTACTCCAGTTATGTTCGCAATCTGGTATTAACCAATGTTTCAATCAAAGCCTTGGATACATCCGGTGCACTGACCGGATTGGCTAACGAATGTCAAATTAGCTGGGTATTTGCTACAGGTGAAATTACGGGTGCTGATGGAAGTTATGCCTTGGGAGGTTTGATTGGATCTTCAAGCAATTCGAATATCAGTAGCGTGTTTACGAGCGTTAATGTTACTGCTGATCGTTCTTCCGGTGCAGTGATCGGCCATGTTGAAGAGGGCACAGGTCTTTATAGTGCATTAGCTGTAGGTAAAGTGAATTTATCTGTTGGAGACAAAGTTGGTTTTGGTGATGGCGGTGAAGGTTCATTCGGCGGTAATTATATTGCAACAGATGTCTCTGCACTTCCTTACGATCGAGTGTCTGATGAGAGTGGTAATTCAGGTGCTTTATTGAGTGAACTCAAATGCCCCACCTATGAAGGTGATACGAATTGTCCAGGCAAATTGCTTTATGAAGGTTGGTCAAACTCAACAGCAAATAACACCTATTGGGATTTTGGTACTGATCAGGAATTACCAGGAATGGTGTTAAATTTCCGGTTGCACAGAGTTGATGTAAATATTGATTCAAGTTCATCAAGTTCATCAAGTTCATCAAGTTCATCAAGTTCATCAAGTTCAT
>CAMLRJ010000284.1 GCA_946482345.1 uncultured Cellvibrio sp. | reverse complement strand
TTTTTGTTCAAGAGTTGCGGAAAATAATAATGTTTGTCTTTCAGTTGAACATTCCGCAACAATCTTGACCAAATCTGCATGCAAGCCCATATCCATCATGCGATCAGCTTCATCCAGAATTAAAATTTCCAACCCTGATAAATCTGTTGATTTATGGGCAATATGCTCAGCTAACCGACCCGGTGTTGCGACGATGATTTCCGGATTTTTACGCAACAACGCTTTTTGGTATTTTAATTCTTCACCGCCGCAAATCATGCCCACCCGAATTGATGTAAAACGCAATAATTCCTGCGCATTTTTGACAATTTGCCGGGCCAATTCACGCGTGGGTGTCAAAATCAAAATACGCGTACTTAACGGATTGGCAGATACTTCGTCGAGAATTCTGGAAATAGAGGGCAACAAAAAAGCAGCTGTTTTACCACTGCCGGTTTTGGATTGAACCAAAAGATCCTTACCTGCCAAAGCCAGTGGAATCGCCTGTTGCTGAACGCCGGTTGCCGTGGTGTAACCCAATTCATTGATAGCCCGCAATAATTGTGGGCTATCCAATAATTCAGAAAATGGCAGGTTGGTCATGTAGATTCCTCAATCTGAACAGATCATATTTTGATAAACTGCCCGCATTATAGAGTTTTCCCGATCAACTTACCCGATGAAAAAACCTTTATGAGAATTATGCTTGCACCTATGGAAGGTGTTGTTGAACATCATGTGCGCGCAATTTTGTCAGCCATTGGTGGATTGGATGGCTGCGTGACCGAATTTATCCGTGTCACTGATCAGAAATTACCCTATAAAATTTTTTATAAATTCGCGCAAGAATTGGAATCCGATTGTAAAACTCCATCAGGCACTCCAGTCAAAATACAATTGTTGGGAAGTAATCCTGATTTTATGGCATTAAACGCCAACGAACTGGTCAAGTATGGAGCCAAATCGATTGATTTGAATTTCGGCTGCCCGGCAAAAACCGTCAATGCACACGAAGGTGGTGCCTGTTTGCTGCAAACACCGGAGCGGGTTTACAAGATTGTGAAAGCTGTACGCGATACAGTCCCGACAGAAATTCCCGTATCAGCAAAAATTCGTTTGGGTTATCAGGATAGAAGTACCTATCTGGAAAATGCAGATGCTGTCGAAAAAGCCGGCGCACAAGAACTCACTGTTCATGCCAGATCAAAAGTTGATGGCTACAAACCACCAGCCTACTGGCACTACATTGCCGACATTCGTGCGAAGCTCAGTATCAATGTTGTAGCCAATGGTGAGATCTGGTCTGTTGCGGATTATTTTCGCTGTCGAGAGGAATCACAATGTGATGATGTGATGCTGGGAAGAGGATTAATTGCCCAGCCTGATCTTGCAAAACAAATCTGCTGCGCACTGAACAATGAAGATTACACACCATTATCCTGGCCAGAAATCTGTCAGATGTTATTTGATTATTATCGACATACCACACCGCTTTATTGTGAAAAAAATTGTGGTAATCGCGTCAAACAATGGTTGATGTATCTCAGCCGGAATTATCCTGAAGCTGTCACATTTTTTGAATTTATTAAACGAAAAAGCCTGCCAAATGAAATCGAGCAGGCTTTTCAGGAACAATTGGAATTTTTGTTACCGAAATAATAATTCGATGATCAATCCAACAAGCTGTCAAACGCACCAGCCAATTCCTGGGTTTCATCAATGCGCTCAAGCATTTTAACTAAATTAATTCCCAACTTTCCTGCCAGATCATTGGGAAATGACGCCAGTAATGCAGCGTTATCGCCTTTTTCATTCATGTGCACTATGTAATCCGCAATATGAATTAAAGCGGCCATACGCGGTAAAGGATCAACACTGGCAGGATTCAATTGATGGCGAATACCATCCACAATTGCTTGGGGAAATTTCCAGCGATTGGCTAATTCCGTGCCCGCTTCAGGAAAATTAAAACCCAACACATTTTTTTCTATATCGGAATTTCGTGCACCTTTATCAACAATTTTCTGAATTTCCTTACATTCATTTGGCAATAAAATATGAATCAATAATTCACCAATATTGTGGATCATGCCGCAAGTAAACGTTGTTTCAGGATCATCATGAGAAAAACGCGCTAACCATTTTGCAGTGCTGGCCACTGCAAAACTGTCATGCCAGAATTTTTTAATATCAAAACCTTCCGGTGCCTTGAACGCACCCGTCATACCCGATGCCAAAACCAGAGTTCTAACCGCATTGAAACCCAACAGGAATACTGCATCACTGACTGTGCCAACTTTTCGGTTGCCACCATAATGTGCAGAGTTAGCTGCACGCAAAACCTTGGCAGTTAATACCTGATCACTACTGATTTTCTTTGCAATCGCATCGTTGTTAACATTTTCATTGCCGAAACTTTCAATTAATTCCTGTACAACCTTGGGCACATTGGGCAATTTTTGAGCATTGTCGATCAATTCTTGAATCTTCACATTAGCCTCTCTCGTATCACTGAATTCCGCCGCCGCAAACATTAAAAGCTGTTCGATATTGGTATAGCAAAGAAACAAAACTTAGCAATCGAGTTATAAAAGAAGCCTGAAAATTTTACGGAGGTTGTGAGTTGTGAAGCAGATGGCGAGGTAAAAAGAGTGAAATAAAAAAGCCTGTCAACTTGACAGGCTTGTATGTGGCGCACTCGAGAGGATTCGAACCTCTGACCGCTCGGTTCGTAGCCGAGTACTCTATCCAGCTGAGCTACGAGTGCGTATGGAGGCGCGCATTCTATTGACCAGTCCTATCAGCGTCAAGCGAAAATTCATCTGGATTTTGACGTTCAAACAAGTGACAAACCGGAGATCGAAGAATGCGCATCTGTAAAGAATTGGCGGTGAGAGAGGGAGTCGAACCCTCGATACCTTGCGGTATACACACTTTCCAGGCGTGCTCCTTCGGCCACTCGGACATCTCACCGTATTACAAAAAACTCTTTCGACGTTGCCGCGAAAGGGGCGCTAATGTACACAAGGCATAGGGTTAACGCAACGCGATTAGAGCCAATAACTGAAAAAATCTGAAGCAGGTTTTGATCTGGCCTCACCTAAAGGTTGGATTGGTGTACCTATGTACAAAAAGCCGATTATTTGTTCTGAAGGTTCCAATCCCAGCGCATTGGTAACGTAGGGATCTGACGTCATTTCCCCTGTACGCCAGATAGCACCGAACCCTGATGCATAGGCAGCATTCAGAATATTCTGCGCAGCCGCAGCCGCTGAATAGAGTTGTTCATGGAGTGGGATTTTCGGGTGCGTTTGCGTTTTGGCAATCACCGTAATAATCAATGGCGCTCGTAGAGGCATGGATAAAAAACGTTGTGATTCTTCTACTGTTATACCCGGCTTATTGATTTTGGCAGCCGCTAAAAATACTTCACCCAAAGTGACCAGCGCCTGATCCCTGATCAGTAAAAAACGCCAGGGAGTCAAACCGCCGTGATCTGCCGCCCTTATTCCCGCTTGAATCAATGCTTCACACTCTGCTTCATCAGGTGCGGGAGCTTGCAGTTTCCCGACCGAAACCCTCTTTTGTAAAACTTCTAGCGCGTTCATAGATCCCCCCCTTTGGAAACTGGTGATAGTAACAAACCTATACCATACTTCTTAGGTCTTTTTTCGTTTGGATACCACCCACTGATGCAGGTTTCCAGCACTCTGTTAATAATTGCAGCTGAATTGTATCTGCTACTGCTGATTGGCGTACTGGTACTTTTCTTGTATTCGCACAAACAAAAAAAATTAATTAATCGCCAACAACAAAAATTGCTGGACGTTATCAAGGAAATTCGCAGCACCAAGAGTCAACCGATCAAACCTGTGATCGAAAAGGGATATAAATTCCACATTAACCAACAGCTGGAAACCACCCAAAAACGTTTCAGCAATATAAACCCAGATGCTGACATATCGGCCATTCAATCAAACGATGCAGGGATTGAGCAGCAAATTCTGGCATTGCGATACGCTTTTTTGCGTTCAGAGGAATTGAGCACAACAGAAGATATGGGCAGCGACAAATACTGGAACATTTTTCAACAAACACTGGAGCCCCTGCTCAGACAATCTGATACCAATTTAACGGATGAGCTTGATATTTATAAAAAACGCGTTGAGAATCTCGAAAAATTTAAAAAGCTGTTCTTTGAGCTGGAAGCTCAATGGAATAGTGCACAGAATAATTCAGAACAGTATCATGCCCAATTGCTGGCCATGTCAGATCAAATGCAAGACCCGGATACTTATGCATTATTGCTGCAACATTATCAGGATTCTCTGGGACAATTTTCACAGGCCGTTCAACAAACATCCAGCCTGGCAGATGATCAAGGATCAAAAACCATCAATATTATTCGTCAGGATCCAAGAGCTGCCGAAGAAATTGTTAAATTACGCAACGTTGCTGCCGATCAATATCGTGTGATCAACAATTTGCAAAGAAAACTGGAAGAAGCGACTTCGGATGAAGAAAAGTCTCTGGTTATTCACGAACTGGAACAACAATTACAACGCCAGATTCGTTTTGTGCAGGAATCCGATACCTGCGTACAATTGCTTGAAGATGAATTAATAAAAGCGAATGAAAAAATCGTACAGCAAGAACAGTTAATCGATAACGTTCATAAAATTGACGAAGAAAATAGTGAAATTAAAGATGCTCTTCATAACTTCACTATGGAAAGCCGTGATTTATTGGCCAATATTGAGTCATTGGAAGAAGAAAACCAGCAACTAAAAGAACAATTGGAAGCACTGTCCGGCAATATAAATCCGGATTCAACCGATACCCAGAATGCGCTCCTCCAGTTGCAGAAACAATATGCAGAACTGGAGGAAAGATATCTGGCATTGAAACTGAAATAATCGACTAGACTGGATGAGCCTTCATTCGGAAAGTTTTGCAGCGGTTAAGTGACATATACCTGATGCAATCCATTTAACAATTAACCAAGGTTATTTATGGCCAAGCCTGTTGATACATCTTTAGATACTGAAATTCAGCCAATCCATACCGAAAGCCCTACGCAACAATATTATTTCAGGGCCCTTATGTGTTTTGCCGCAGCCGGAACTCTGGCTTCCTTTATTGAATGGGATAAACCCAATATCCTTTTTTCAGCCATCATGGTGTTTTTATTGATTTACGCTTATGGCACCTATTACGTCACCCGTAAATGGAGTCAGGAGCGAATTATCAAAATTGCCCGCTGGCTCACTTATTTCGATGCATTGCTGATTGGTTTGGTGCTCGGTCTTGTTAATTTCAGCA
>CAMLRJ010000283.1 GCA_946482345.1 uncultured Cellvibrio sp. | reverse complement strand
GAAGAAAAAATCGGCACTCAAACATTGGTTGCCAATCCATTTGCCCGAATGTCTGTTTCCTCTCGCGTGAACGCGGTTGCGCTTGCGAATGATGCGCCGTCATTGATGATAGTGACAGGCTTGGCAATGAGGAGTTTCGACTAATGGCAAAGATTAACTTATTGCCCTGGCGTCAGGCCTACCGGGAAGAGAAAAAACGCGAATTTTTATCGATACTGGCCGGTGTTGCCGTGATTTCTGCATTCGCTGCCTTTTTATGGGTATCAAGTGTTCAATCTGCGATTGAAAATCAGAATTCACGTAACAAATTGCTTTCAGATGAAATTGCAAAACTCGAACTACAGGTCAAGGAAATTGCGGACATCAAAAAGAGACGTGCAGATTTGATTGCTCGCATTAAAGTTATTCAGGATTTGGAAGGAACTCGTCCAGTGATCGTTCGTTATTTTGACGATTTTGTTCGTACCATTCCTGACGGTGTTTACATCAACAGTATGGTGAAAAAAGCAGACAAAATTACGATTGAAGGTGTTGCTGAGTCCTATAATCGTGTTGCGGCGTTTATGCGAAAGCTGGATGAATCCGAGTGGTTTGCGGATCCCAAATTATCATCCGTCACAGCGGCACCGAAAGAGGGTGAGCAGGCTAACAGTTTTATTTTAACTGTCAGTACTTCAGCACCTTTGGAAACACAGGATCAAAAAGATCAGAAAACTCCTCAAGCAGGAGGTAAGAAATAATGGCTGCAGAAACGACTCTTGAGCAGATCAAAAATTTTGATCTGAATAATATTGATTTTAATCGGGCAGGTGTTTGGCCCCTTCCAGGAAAAATATTTGTTTGTGTTTTGTTGACTACGGTCATTTTATTGCTGACCTACTATTTTTGGGTGAGCGATTTAAAAAATGAATTGGCCAGTGTTGAGGCTAAAGAATCCGGTCTCAGGGAAACGTTCAAAAACAAAAGCTATGAGGCGGCCAATCTGGATGCCTACAAAGCTCAAATGGAAGAAATGAACGTGACGTTTGAAAAGCTGTTGTCCAGACTGCCACAAAAAACGGAAATTGCAGGTTTGCTTGAAGATATTGGGGCCAAGGGGCGTGAAAGTGGATTGGCGATTAATAGCTTGGGTATCAAACCTGAAGTCACTGCCGAATATTATATTGAAGTGCCCATCGGTATTAATGTAACGGGTGGCTATCATGATCTTGGCGGGTTTGTGAGTGGTGTTGCCGGGCTACCCAGGATCGTGACGCTGCACGATTTTTCGATTAGCAGATCAAAAAGCCAAACACTCGAAATGGATATTTTGGCAAAAACCTATCGTTACAAAGTTGTTGATGCAGAAAGCAAATCCAAAAATACAAAAGGCAAAAAATCCTCAGGCAGCAAATCCAAGAGGACTAAATGATGAGATATCTACAATCTTCAGTTTTTCTTGTGTTTTGCCTGTTCCTCGTTTCTTGTTCCAGCGAACAACAGCACAAGGATTTACATGAGTTTATGGCAGAAACCAAAAAAAGACCTTCGGGGGAAATTCCGGATCTGCCACCGTTTGTACCTTATCAGCCCTTTGCTTATGCTGCATCAACCCTGCGCAGTCCATTTGAGAAACCAATTCCGGTAGATGAGTCCGCTCTTAAGGGCGGTAGAACAGTTGTTCCTGATTTAACTCGTGCGCCTGAATTTCTGGAAGGGTTCAATATTACCTCTCTGAAAATGGTGGGTTCCGTGACCTTGAAAGGTGTTGTCTGGGCACTGATTGATACATCGGATGGCAACGTTGTAAGGGCGACTGTAGGTAATCATATGGGACGAAATTACGGCAAAATTATTTCAGTGACCCAGTCCCAAATTGAAGTAATGGAAATTGTGTCGAACGGTGTTGGTGGCTGGGTTGAAAACCCACGAATTATTAAATTGGAAGAGAAGGAATAAGCAAGATGACTGCTCCATTTTCCTTGAGGTTTAGTATGCGTAATCTGGCGATATTGGTAATGAGTTTGGTGTCACCGGTTGTTCTGGCAAGTACATTGACAAAAGTCGATGTTGCCCAGCTTCCGGGTGATAAATTTGAGATCCGCATGACCTTTGATGAAGCTCCTCCCGAGCCCAAGGGCTACACCATAGAGCGGCCTGCCAGAATAGTGCTGGACTTCCCTGATGTTGATAGTTCGCTCAAAGAGCGGCGTATTCCGCTGACGGTGCAAAATGGTCAGAGCGCAATGGTGTTGACCAGCGATGGCCGCACGCGATTGATTGTTAATCTGGACTCCCTGGCTGCTTATACCACCCGTACAGAAGGCTCTTCGTTAATTCTTCAGGTTGATGCGCCCGGAACAAGTACTGCCAATCAATCAACCCAAGGCTCTGCAGTTAATATCGCCAAGCAATCACCAGTTACCTCGACTGTTAGTGGTCAGCCACAGATTAACAGCGTGGATTTCCGTCGTGGTGAGTCAGGCGAAGGTCGAATTATTCTGGGGTTGTCCAATACCAAAATATCAGCAAATTTGGTGGGTACGGGCGCGGGTGTTCGTTTGTCATTTAAAAATGCCTGGATTGCTCCGGACCTTCGCAGACGTTTGGATGTACTCGACTTCGCCACACCAGTATCAGTAATCAGCTCGTCTCAGGAAGGTGACAATGTTGTCTTTAACATTGCAGCCAGTGGTGAATTTGATTATCTGGCATATCAGACAGATAAAGAGTACGTGGTCAGTATAAAACCGCTGACCGAGCGTGAAAAAATCGAGAAGAAAAAAGAGTTTTCTTACGTGGGTGACAAATTGTCACTGGATTTCCAGGACATAGAAGTCAGAGCGGTGTTGCAGATTATTGCGGATTTTACCAATTTGAATTTGGTTGCCAGTGATACAGTCGGCGGTCGTATCACTCTGCGTTTGCAGAGCGTTCCATGGGATCAGGCGTTGGATCTGGTGTTAAAAACCAAAGGTCTGGATAAGCGTTTGGTAGGCAATGTGATGATGGTGGCTCCTGCCGCTGAAATTGCAGAGCGCGAGCGCCGTGAAATCGAAACCCAAAAACAATTGGAGGAATTGGCGCCTCTCAGGACAGAATATATTCGTGTGCGTTATGCCAATGCGCGTGATATGTTCAGGCTGTTTTCAGGTCGTGGAGAGGGCGGTTCTGGCGGTGGAGGCGGTAGCAGTGGAGGAGGAAGGGGGGGCAGTTTAACTACCCAAAGCGTTCTTTCCGAGCGTGGCTCAGGTACTGTTGATGAGCGCACTAACTCCATCATCATCACCGATACATCGGATAGAATCGAAGCCTTCAAACGATTGGTTGAACAGATAGACATTCCCATTCGTCAGGTCATGATTGAGGCACGTATTGTGGTTGCCAATAACAACTTCCAGCGTGAACTGGGTATTCGTTGGGGCGGCGCTGCATACAGACGGGATGGAGCAAACACTATTGATTTGGGCGGTTCACAAGCGGGCCTGGATTCGCCGACGCCTACAGACTTTTTTGAGGGTACCGATGGGCCTCTGGATCTCACAGAGCATAATATCGTTGACCTGGCGACCACAGGAACTCCGGCGGGTAGTGCTGCAATTGGTATTTTGACCGAAAATGCCTATCTGGATATGGAATTAACCGCTTTGGAAAATTCCGGTTACGCTGAAATAGTGTCGCAACCCAAGGTTATTACCAGTGATAAACAAACAGCCTCGATTCGTTCTGGTAAAGAAATCAGTTACCAAGAGGCATCTGCCAGTGGTGCAACCTCAACTTCATTTAAAGAGGCTGTTTTATTGTTGGAAGTAACACCGCAAATTACACCTGACAATAACATCATTATGGATTTGTCCGTTTCCAAAGATGCCTTGAGTGACATAGTGAATGGTGTGCCCACTATTGATGTCACCCGTCTTGATACAAAAGTTCTGGTCAGTAATGGTCAAACAGTGGTGTTGGGAGGCGTTTTCTCGCTTGATACTGCCAAGGCAGAAAGTAAAGTTCCTGTTCTGGGTGACATCCCATTTTTGGGGCGCCTGTTCAAGCGTACGCTTAATAGACAATCCAAGTCTGAACTCCTGATATTCATTACTCCCCGTTTAATGGCGGAGTCCCTCAGTAAATAATGTCCAAGTCGAATATTTTTCTTGTCGGCCCCATGGGGGCTGGCAAGTCGACTATAGGTCGTGTTCTTGCGTTTGAGTTGAATCGTCAATTTAGAGACACAGACCGTGTCATAGAAGATCGCACGGGTGCTGATATTCCCTGGATATTTGATATGGAAGGCGAGGCTGGTTTCAGGGATAGGGAAACAGCTGTACTGGCAGATCTCAGCACTGAATCGAATTTGGTTATTGCGACTGGTGGCGGCATAGTGTTGCGGCCGGAAAATCGCCGAATGATGAAAGACTCGGGTTATGTTTGTTATCTGACAGCATCCACAGATCAACTGGTTGAACGCACATCCCGCGATAAAAAACGCCCATTACTGCAAGTAGAAAATCCCCGCCAGAAAATTATTGATTTATTGGAAATGCGCGACCCGATTTACCGCGAGTCCGCAGACTTTATTATCAATACAGACAAACGTTCACCCAAAATGGTTGCGCAGGAAATTGTTCGTTTGATTGATGAGTCACACTGAAAACATATTTCCTTCGACTTTGTGATAAAGTGACTGCATCCTGTTTTTCGAGTTAATTTTATGCAAGTGCTTCATGTGGAATTGGCTGATCGTCGTTACCCGATTTGTATTGGTGAAAATTTAATTACAAATAGAGAACTTGTTAGTCAATATATTCAGGGGCGTCAGGTTTGTGTGGTTACCAACGCAGTTGTTGCGCCACTTTATTTGGATCAGTTAAAAAAAACCTTATCAAATTATCAGGTTGATCAAGTCATTCTTCCCGATGGGGAAAAATTCAAAACTCTTGAAGTATGGTCGTGTATTTTTGATAAGTTACTGGAATCTCGCCACAACCGCAGTACAACAATAATTGCTTTGGGTGGTGGTGTCGTGGGTGATATGGCGGGCTTCGCTGCTTCTGCTTATCAGCGTGGGGTTGAATTTATTCAAATTCCAACCACTTTACTGTCGATGGTGGATTCCTCTGTGGGCGGCAAAACAGGCGTGAACCATCCGCTCGGCAAAAATATGATAGGCGCTTTTTATCAACCCAGATTGGTTCTTGCTGATATCAGTTTATTAAAAAGTCTTCCTGCCAGAGAATTGTCGGCAGGTCTGGCAGAAATTATTAAATATGGATTAATTTCGGATTATGAATTTTTTGTGTGTCTGGAAGAAAATATCGATGCCTTGATGCAAGGC
>CAMLRJ010000282.1 GCA_946482345.1 uncultured Cellvibrio sp. | reverse complement strand
CATCAAGTTCATCAAGTTCATCAAGTTCATCAAGTTCATCAAGTTCATCAAGTTCATCAAGTTCGAGTGCCCAGTGTCACAAGCCGGGTCACAAATCGCATCGTCATAATTGCCACAAACCAAAAAAGAAACATCATCATTAATTTTTTCTAACCAAATAAAAACAGGTAACGAAATATCATTTGCTTGTAAAAACACAAATGGGATTTATCTGAAAACAGAGGTGGTCATTATGAAATATCGTTTATTCTCGATGGCTTTGATGATGTTGATGTCTTTGGATAGTTATTCTGAAAGTAATCGCAGGGATTATGATGTGGACAACGATGGTCTTATTGAAATTAAGGATTTAGGTGATTTGCACGCAATCGGTATTTCCAACGGACAATCTCTTCATGGACAAAATAATGGTTGTCGAATGACGAATGGTTTTCCATCCAGTCCGGACTGTGTCGGTTTTGAGTTAATGAGAGATCTTGATTTTGATACCAATCAAAACGGTAAGTTTGATAAAGGTGATTCTTTTTGGAACGGTGGTGAAGGTTGGGAGCCTATTGCTTTATCGGGCGCAACGTTTGAAGGAAATGGTTTTGCGATTAAAAATTTAACAATCAATCGTCCCACTCACGGAGAGCAAGGTTTATTCAAATATATTTCATCTAATAGCTATGTTCGTAATTTGGCGCTGACCGATGTTTCAATCAAGGCATTGTATACATCAGGTGCAATTACAGCTTTGTTGGATGGCAGTAATATTGATTGGGTATTTGTTACAGGAAAAATTACAGGTGCTAATGAAAGTTATGCTTTGGGGGGATTGGTAGGATCATCAACTCATGCCGCTATCAGTAATGCGTTTACCAATGTTGCTGTTAATGCGTACCGCTCTTCCGGTGCAGTGATAGGCCGTGTTGGAGAATCCAGTTCTCTCTCTTATGTATTGGCTGTTGGTAAAGTGAGTTTGTCTGTCGGAGATAGTGTCGGGTTTGGTGATGGTAGTCCGGGATATTTTTACAACAATCATTTTGCAACAGATGTGTCTGATCTCCCCTACGACAAAGTGTCTGATGAAAATGGTAGTGCAGGTGCATTATTGAGCGAACTTAAATGTACTGTGACCTATGGCGGTTGTGTGTCTGGTTCTCGTGGAATGTACCCGGATTGGACGATGCAGCTTGATCGTATCGAGGAAAATAATAACAACTACTGGTATTTTATTGATCAACAATTACCTGGCATGATGTTGAAGTTAAAATTGTACAGAGATGTAAGTCAGGATTCCGCCCAGTCAAGTTCAAGTTCTTCAAAAAAACACAAACCCAAAAAACATGATCATAAAAAGCATCATCCAAAACATGAATAGTCCTTCTTTTGTGTTTTGATTGATCAAATGAAAAAACCGCGATTCAGCCGCGGTTTTTTGTAGCATTCCTGTTGTTGGGCGTTTTGTTTCTCCAGCTTATAAATAGTGAGCCAGTACTCATAAATGAAAAAAATTTAATAAAAAGTTAAATTATGCGCCATCAAATAATAAGTCTGTTTACTTCAGCTATTTTGCGTGCGAGTATTTTCACAACCTTGGTATTCAAAATAAATGTAATAAGTACCAATGGTTTGTGTTTAAAACCGTTCAACATGTTTTTTCCCCGATTAACATTAATTCAGACCCAATATCGTTTTGGGTTGTATGTTGTTGCCTGATGCCGAGGTATTAATGGCAGCATGGCTGTTTAAATCTAAAAACTTTCACAATAAATTAAAGGAAAGCTGGATTATGAAATACTCTTTACTCGCAATGGCTCTTTTCGGTGCAGTCGCGTTACCCGGATATGCAGAAAATAATCGTGCAGACTATGATTTGGATAACGATGGTTTAATTGAAATAAATGATTTGAATGATTTATACGAGATGCGTAATCACCAGCGTCCATCGGCTAACAGCGTATCGCTTTATGGTAGTAATCAAGGATGTCGAAATATGAATTGCACGGGTTTTGAGCTTACTCAAGATCTGGATTTTGACACCAATCAAAATGGAGCTTTTGATGAAAATGATACCTATTGGAATGCTGGTGAAGGTTGGATACCTGGCCGCATCAGTAATCTCACTTTAGAAGGTAATGGTTTTGTTATTCGTAATTTAACCATCAATCGTCCTGCATCATCGCAACAAGGTTTATTTGAAAATGTTTCAGGTTGTACCATTCGTCGTCTGGGCCTTGTTGATGTATCGATTAAAGCACTGGGTACTTCTGGATCTATTTCAGGATACGCTAATTTTTCTACCATTGATGGTGTGTTTGCAACAGGTGAGGTGAATGGAGGGCAAGAGGGAAGTTATGTGGGAGGGCTCTTTGGATATACAACGGGGCTTACATTAAAAAATATTTATTCAAGTGTGACCATGACAGCTCGTTATTTGTCGGGTTTTATTGCACTTACCGGAACTCAAGTTGAGCTTTACAATATATTGATATTAGGGAAGCTCAATGAACGTCAATCTTTTGAAGGATACAAAAGTTTTGGCTCAGTTTCTTTTTATGGATATTTTCATAATAGTTATTTGGCAACAGATATTGCTGGTCTTCCAGATGATTATACTGATGAACATGATGCAAGTTTCCGTGCGCGACTCAGCGAACTGAAATGCCCTGTTGGTGCAAATGATACAAACTGTATTTCCGGAAAAACTTTATATAAAAATTGGCCTTCACAGGATAATGGCAGCGGTATTTATTGGGATTTTGGTACCAATCAGGAATTACCGGGATTGGTATTGAATGGCAGATTGCACAGAGCTGATATCACACTGGATACTTCTTCAAGTTCAAGTTCAAGTTCAAGTTCAAGTTCAAGTTCAAGTTCAAGTTCATCGAGTTCAAGTTCAAAATCAAGTTCGAGTTCCAGTTCTTCAAGAACTCGTATAAGTTCCAGCTCCAGTTCTTCGCGTTCAAGCTCAATCAGTTCATCATCTCGAACAAGTAGTGTATCCAGTTCTTCGCGTTCAAGTTCAATCAGCTCATCTTCGCCTTCGAGTGCATCCAGCTCAAGTGCAAGTGGTACGGCAAATTCATGTACTTATGTTGTACTGAATGAATGGGCAACCGGATTCAATGCGGCGATTTATATTAAAAATAATCGCACAACTGCGGTGAATGGATGGTCTGTCAATTGGGCTTATACAGGTTCAGACAGGGTGACATCATTCTGGAGTGCAAAAATAACGGGAAGTAATCCTTACAATGCAATTAACGAAAGTTACAACGGCAATATCGCGCCAGGACAAACAGTACAGTTTGGTTTCCTTGGAACTAAAACCAGCGGCGTTGCTGCTCAAATACCTAAAGTCACGGGAGCAGTTTGTAATTGATTAAGAACCCCATCCGCTCCCTTTGGGGATGGCAGATAATATTTACTCTGATAAAAAACCGCGATTCATTCGCGGTTTTTTCATTTTATGGCTGGCCACCAATACATTGGTTGGATGATCGTCATTTTTCCGCAAAAAATGCATCAATCTGATGCAAAACAGAAGAAATCCTGAAATTTGCTATGGTTATTGCGATAGTCGCCCTTTATAATCCCGCCGTTTTTGTAGGGCTAAATAAAAATTCCCGCTAAATCAAATGCTTGAATATTTTCTATTCAGGATTTTAGGGGTCAGGTTTAGGGTCGTGAGTTAGTTGCGCCAGTGAGTAACTTGCAGCCCGCACCATCGGGACAACTTTGTAGACGCTGTTTATTCCCGCCAGGATGTAATAAATAGTTGACGCATGTTGACTTGGTGTTTTCGCGATCTGGTTTTTGACCAGATTAATATCCACTCGAATGACCAGGCAGAGACGTATGATTAAGATTCGTCGAGGATTGGATCTACCTATTACCGGTAGTCCCGTTCAGTCCATAGAGGAGGGGCCTCAAATTCGTCAGGTTGCACTGATAGGGTTTGATTACCATGGCATGAAGCCGACTATGGCCGTCAAAGTTGGCGACAAAGTAAAGTTAGGACAGGAAGTTTTCTCCGATAAAAAAATCCCCGGTGTTATTTACACCGCTCCCGCATCCGGCACAGTGAGTGCTATCAACCGTGGTGATCAACGTGTGTTTCATTCGTTGGTGATTGATGTTGAAGGTGATGATGCTGTTGAATTTACCCGTTACAACGCCAGTGATTTAGCTGGTTTGGCAGCAGACGTAGTTCAACAACAATTGCTTCAATCCGGTTTGTGGACTGCGTTTCGCACGCGTCCTTTCAGCAAAGCGCCGGTTCCAGGTTCAAAACCCAGTTCTATTTTTGTTCAAGCTATGGATACCAATCCATTAGCCGCTGATCCAAAAGTCATTATCGACACTAATAAAGAAGCCTTTGCTAACGGTTTGACTTTATTGTCTCGCCTGGCTGACAAAGTCTTTGTGTGTCACGCACAAGGTGTTGATTTACCAAAAGGTCAGGGCAATCAAACGCATCAGGCTTTTGGTGGTGTACATCCGGCGGGCAACCCCGGTACTCACATTCATTTCCTTGATCCTGTGTCTGCCAGGAAAACTGTGTGGACCATTGGTTATCAGGACGTGATGGCTGTCGGTGAGTTGTTTACCACTGGCCGTTTGAATGTGAATCGCGTAGTGGCATTGGCTGGTCCGCAAGTTGAACGTCCTCGTTTGGTTAAAACTCGCTTGGGCGCTAACTTGAATGATCTGGTTTCAGGTCAAACCAAAGCCGGTGAAAACCGTGTGATTTCCGGTTCGGTTTTTGGTGGTCGCCGTTCGCATGGCAATTTAACTTTCCTCGGGCGTTTCCATACGCAAGTTAGCGTATTGTTGGAAGGCCGTGAACGTGAAATGTTGCATTATCTGCGCGTGGGTACCAACAAGTTCTCTGTGCTTGGGCTTTATGTTTCGAAATTATTCGGCAGCAAAAAATTTGCATTTACTACCTCAACCAATGGTAGTGAGCGTGCAATGGTGCCTGTTGGTTCTTACGAAAAAGTCATGCCTTTGGATATTTTGCCAACGCAGTTATTGCGTTCATTGATTGTTGGCGATACCGAAACAGCACAGCAACTGGGTTGTCTGGAATTGGATGAAGACGATTTGGCTCTGTGTACTTTTGTGTGCCCGGGCAAATACGAATACGGTCCTATTCTCCGTAACAATCTGACGCGCATTGAGAATGAGGGCTAATCCATGCTGAGAAAATTACTCGACAATATGGAGCCGCATTTCCATAAGGGCGGCAAATACGAAAAGTGGTATGCGCTTTACGAAGCGATAGATACTGTTTTTTACAAACCGGCAGATGTCACCAAATCTA
>CAMLRJ010000281.1 GCA_946482345.1 uncultured Cellvibrio sp. | reverse complement strand
AGGCTATATATATGACTATTTTGTGACTCATTGAGACACAAGCTTGCCTAATCACGTTTTATTCATATACTTAACCATAATCGGACATAAGGTTTATATATATGCCTAAAAAAAGTGACGTTTACGAGCAACTTTCCCTTTCCGATAGAACAAGAATTGAAGACTGGGGACAAAGAATACGATTCGCCAGACAACGGCGCGGCTGGACCCAGGCGGAATTGGCTGAAAAATCCGGCATGTCGGTCGGCACGGTGAAACACATAGAAGCAGGGCACTGCCAGGTTCCTCTGGGTTTTTGGGTCAAGCTGATGGAAATATTCTACCTTTCGCACGAATTTGAAAATCTTGCCCAACCGGAAAATGATACCTTGGGTGCTTCATTGGAGATCCGTAAACCCATACTGCGTGTACGCAAACGGCAAGATACTTCGCTTGATCAATCACTCGATCTGGATATCTAAAATGCGCGAAAGTTTTTATGTTCATTTAAAAACAGCACCGGATAAATTTATTTTAGTCGGGCAGTCAGTGCGCGATACCACATTGAATAAAGGTGTTTTTAAATACGCGCAATCCTATCTTGATCGTGCAGATGCATTTGCTTGTGATCCAATTAATTTTCCATTGTCTGACGAAAAATTTTATTTGCCTTATGACAAAGAAAATCCCGGTATTCCAGGATTTATTTTAGATGGTGGCCCCGATCATTGGGGCAAACGATTGCTACAAACTTTATTGAATCCTCCGCCACAAAGTGAAGTCGAATTTTTACTCGCCAGTTCGGGAACCGGTGTGGGTGCATTACGTTTCACTGCAACCAAAGATTCACCACCCGCTGACGCACCTTTTCGAGCTTTTGAGCATTTGGAAGACATGATCGCCATAGCCCAGGCTATTGATAAAGGCGAAATTGTGGATCAATCACAACGCATTTATTTTGAGCGTGGTGCATCTGTCGGTGGCGCTCGTCCAAAAACATTAATTTTTTACGATGGCGCAGAGTGGATTGCAAAATTTCCACGCATTGGTGACGAATTTGACAACCCGCTGGTTGAACATCTCACCATGCTGATGGCGCGTGATGCCGGAATCGATGTTGCCGAAACCAAAATTATCCCTACACAACAAGGTAATGTTGTTCTGGTAAAACGTTTTGATTGGGCAGTACAAGGTGTAGTGCATTTTATTTCGTTACACAGTCTCATTAATGTTTTTGCCATTCGTGATATTACAGATGAAGCATTTAATTACACTCACATCGCAAAAATTACCAATTCTCTGTCGCATGATACTCAGGTTAAAAAAGAAGTTTTCCGGCGCATGATGTTTAATATTGCCGTTGGCAATACCGATGATCATATGCACAATCACGCCATGATTAAAAAGCCGGATAACAAACATTATTCTTTAGCACCTGCATATGATGTGGTTCCAAACCCGGCATTTATTGGTTCGCACACTATTTGCCTTGGGCCTATGGGCAGAAGCCCGAATAAAGACAACATAATAGGCGCAGCCCAACAAATGGGATTGAGTATTCAGGAACGTGACGCCATTATTCAGCAAGTCAAAAAAATTACCTCTCCCTGGCGAGACATTATGCGTAATGCAATGCTACCCGAAGAACAGATTCATCGATTGGAAAAGTGTTTTGCTCCCGGGCAAAATCTGTTAGCAAATTTGACAACATAAATATTGTATTCAGAGGCCCTATGAAATTTATCAAACTCAACGCCGCCACTGCTTTTGATCAAGCCATCAAAGCCAGTGAAACCAATCAGAAATTAATTGTTTGTGGGTCTGAAGATAATATTGAATCCATAAAAGAGGCCATGAGTTATTCAGAACTCAATCCACAAGACATTATCGATACCTCATTAAAAATAAATGTCGAAACCTGGTTCAGGGACAGAATGCGCTACGCACAAGATGAGTTAGGAATGGAAACCGATTTTGGTGAAGACGAAATGGAAGAAGATGAATTTGACTATCAATTCGATAGTGAATCCGTCGGCGCCATTTCTTTTTCTTTGGCAACGAATGTATTAACAGGAAAGCCCCTTGCCGATTTAGTCGGTGTTGAGATTCATGCTGACGCCGCCTGGCATATTCCCGCTTTATTTAAATACGGGGGCTGGAATGATTGCCCGGAACCTGATGCCCAATGTGCAATTTGGAAATATTGGGAAGAAAAATATGGCGCAAAAATTGTCGGTATTAGCCACGACATAATCGAAGCCTGGGTTGAAAACCCGCCACAAACTCAAGAAGAAGCAATGCAATTAGCCATGGAACAATATCTCTATTGCGGAGATATTGTTGATCAAGGTGTAGAAACCGTTTCGAATCTTGCTGCGCTATTGTTGAAGCAAAAGGTTTGGTATTTTTGGTGGGATTAAAAATGGAATCCATAAATAAAACTCTTGAGTCATCCGGCAATATATCGATTTTAAAAAGAATTGGCTGCACACTACTTTGCCTGATAGCCTTTGTTCTGCTTCGAATTCCAACTGAAGAAGTGACATCACAATTTGCTAAAACTTTTAGTGGATTCGGAACAGAATTATCCGCATTTACCCAATGGATGCTGACAGTCACGCCGATTTATACATTCATTTCATATTTAAGCGCCATACCACTTTTGATTTGGCTCACTTTTTTATTTCATCCAGAACAACAAAAAATTCTATTCAAACTGGGATTATTCAATTTTTTATTGAGTGTTGTATTGATTGTCGCTTTTTTTGTTGCCATGTATTTACCCATTTTCAGTTTGGGCGCAATCGTTTAAACAGATAAATTCCACTCTTTTCATTCGAAATGATTGGTGCACTTATTGCGTACGCATTAATCAGATAGCTTTATTGTATTCCGGGCCTGTTCGGGATAGTGTGATGGCTATTGAACAACCATAAGTTGCACCATCTTGGCAATGGCCAAAACTGAATTGCGCCATTTATGAACACATTGATATTCGGGAATTATTTATGGCTATACGCGTCGCCATTCACCACAACACCCATTACGAGTTTGATCAGTTCACCACCCTATTCCCGCATGTGTTGCGTTTGCGTCCGGCACCGCATAGTCGCACCAAAATTCACAGTTATTCATTGAAGGTTGAACCTGAAGAACATTTTATTAATTGGCAACAAGATCCCTTTGGTAATTTTCAAGCACGCCTGGTTTTTGCCGAACAAGCCAAACATCTAAAAATCAGCGTGGAAGTCATTGCCGACATGACGTCAATTAATCCATTTGATTTTTTTGTTGAAGATTACGCGCAACATATTCCATTCAAATACGATGAACAATTACAACGCGAGTTAATTCCCTATCTTGAAGTCACAGAGAATGGCGTTTTGTTGAAAAAATGGGTCGATAAAATCAAAACGGAAATTCGTCATCGTCAGGTAACGGAAAAACCCTGGCATGTGAACGATTTTATGGTGACCATTAATCAACAAGTTCAACAGGCGATTGCTTATGGTGTACGCCTTGAGCCCGGCATTCAAACTTGCGAAGAAACCTTAACTTTGGCAAAAGGTTCCTGCCGCGATTCAGCATGGTTGTTGGTACAAATTTTTCGTCATCTAGGTTATGCCGCGCGTTTTGCATCGGGTTATTTGGTGCAACTCACTGCTGATATCAAAGCGCTTGATGGCCCCAGTGGTCCTGAAAAAGATTTCACTGATTTACATGCCTGGACAGAAATTTTTATTCCCGGTGCCGGTTGGATTGGACTCGATCCCACATCCGGTTTATTAGCGACTGAAGGCCACATTCCTTTAGCATGTACACCTGATCCCATTTCTGCTGCGCCTATTACCGGTGCAACCGGAAAATGCGAAGTCACCTTTTCTTACAGCAATGAAGTCTTCCGAATTTTGGAAGATCCTCGCGTAACCAAACCCTATACCGCAGAACAATGGGCAACAATAAATGCATTGGGTCAGGCGGTTGATAAAGAATTAATTGAACAGGATGTTCGTTTAACCACCGGCGGTGAACCAACATTTGTTTCGATTGATGATATGGAATCGGAGCAGTGGAATACCGGCGCGCTGGGTGCAGACAAATTGCGTTTGGCAAAAGATTTATTGCAACGCATGCACAAACGAATTGCACCCAATGGTTTGCTGCATTATGGACAGGGCAAATGGTATCCCGGCGAAGAAGTACCACGTTGGGCGCTCGGATGTTTCTGGAGAACCGATGGTCAAGCACTCTGGCGCAATCCTGATTTAATGGCGCGTGTTGATAAAAATTATGGTTTTACACATTTGGATGCACAAAAATTCGCACAAAAAGTCTGTGCAAAAATTGATGTGAATCCTGCTCATTTAATGCCTGCTTATGAAGACACACTCTATTATCTTTGGGCAGAACAAAAATTACCGGCCAATATCAATCCACTGAAAGCGGATTTGAAAGATGATCTTGAACGTCGTCGTATCGCAAAATTATTAATGCAGGGATTAAATACCGAGATCGGTTATGTGTTACCCATTGAATGGAATTATTTGCATCACAATTGGTTAACCGGCCGCTGGAAATTCCGCACTGAAGCCCTGATGTTAATTCCCGGTGATTCTCCATTGGGTTTGCGTTTACCGCTGAATTCACTTGAATTTCCTGAACACGAATATGAACGATATCAACCGGAAAGTGATCCACTGGCAAAACGCGAACCTTTGGCACCGAGTGGTCAGCAATTAAAAGTCTTGATGGCGGAATCGGAAAAAATTCAGCAAACAGTTTCGGAACAAGTTGTTAGCAAAGCGTCACCCTCTCCCCAACCCTCTCCCATCAAGGGAGATGGGGCAGTGAGTGCCACGAAAGAAAAAGCAGAAGAGATTGTTGATGTTGGTTTTGAAACAGCATCAAAAACAAACGATAGCAAGAAAAAGAAAAATTATATTGAAGCGGGATATGTGATTCGCACTGCGTTGTGTTTTGAAGTGCGTGATGGTCGTATGCATTGTTTCTTGCCACCGCAAACTTATCTGGAACATTACATTGCATTGATTGAAGCGATTGAAGATACAGCGGCAGAATTAAAAATGCCGGTGGTGATTGAAGGTTATGAGCCACCAAAAGATTATCGCTTGAAGAAATTTTTAATTACGCCCGATCCCGGTGTTATTGAAGTGAATATTCATCCGGTGCAAAGTTGGAGTGATCTGGTTAAAAATACCGAAGAACTTTATGAGGACGCACGCCAGTGTCGATTGGGTACTGAAAAATTTATGCTGGATGGTCGTCACTCGGGAACAGGTGGTGGCAATCATGTTACATTCGGTGGCTCATCACCT
>CAMLRJ010000280.1 GCA_946482345.1 uncultured Cellvibrio sp. | reverse complement strand
TTAATGCTCAATCCATTAAAATAAAAGAGTTAGGTAACCATTCAAAAAAATATTTTTATCGCCACTCAACATATTTATCTTTATATAAAGAGCGCAACTAACTCTTAATAGCCTGTCATAAATCCAACAATCTAACGGATTCCCATAATTTTCTTTATACTAAAAACCGAATACACAGAATTAATTATTAAGACTAGAAAAACAAGAAAAATCACCTCGATACCCAAAGCGCTTGAGAGCATCAACACTGCCCATCCAAACAGAAAATTGGACATTACCCAAGAGATTAAATAGCCATATCGAAACACACTTCGGGACAGATAAGAAGACTTGGTATTATTATTTTGCCGATGCAGTCCTTTGGTGCCCCAGCTACTGTCATGGCCATTACAGATCGAATATACCCATATAAGCAACCATACCGGTGCTAACATTACCATACCCGGAACTAAAAATTTAAAATTTTTAGCAGCTTCGCGCCCCTCTAGTATACAAACGGAAATTCCGATTAAAAGGGTGTAAATACATAGAAAAATTAGTACTAAACCAAAATTAATTTTAAAAAAACCAATTAAAGCAATAGCGGACATCAGAATAAAAAGCAGTTGGGATACTCCATTTAATATAAAGGCAAAACCAGAATATCGATCCAGCTTTCCTCTGATGCAAACCAAGATAGCAAGAACAGAAGAGCCTATAACGAAACCCCACAGCACATTTACCAGATGCGAGAGCCAAGTTACCTCTCGATCATTAGTTACCATCTGAAGAAGGTTTTGATAAACTAAAAATAGCATTGCAGGGAAGAACCAATCCTTAATCAACAAAAAGAACTGATATATACTTGCGGTAATAGCTTCAAATTTTTTCCTAAAACTTCTCTCGTTATTAAATAGATTTTCTCTAATTTTATTGAAAAAATTAATTCTACATGCCAGATAACTGTTACACCAGCGTCTACGTTGACGAAACAATTCCGACCAAGACTCGCATGGGTCAGTCACCGCAACAGCAGAAGGTGAATATGTTAGTTTCCAATCAGCGGTTTTGCGAACTATTATTTCGCTACATAAGACACGATCCTCAGCCATGTAAAGCATTGACTCATGAGGGGCAAGCTCCCCCAATCCTTTAAAGTACTTGACCAATGGCCCCATGCCCTGCTGATCGTAAGATATGGCATCCCATTTGATAGCACTAAGCTGTCCAGGTATCACGCTTAAATATCCGCTTTCGACTTCTGCCGGCCATTCCTGGGCCATGCATTTCATAAAAGTAAAATACTGCCAACCATTTAAAACATTAAAGATCTCTTTCGGTCTTGGTACAGCAACACTACTCGCAACAGCTGCCACGTTCTTTTCTGACTGTATCATCCAAAGCATCTCGCCAATACAATCCCGCGCCGGAACGGTTCCAACATCTATCTGAAAGCATATCTCGGGAGTCAAAATTGAACAAAACACGTGGTAAAACCACCAATGAGAGTCTAGCTTTCCCGCGTTCTCCTTTTTCAATAGAAAAAGAAACTGAATCTTACTTTCATTGTTTATACGGTAGAAATGAGAATCTGAGAACTTTAAACGTTCCGGATAAACTTTTTTCCAATTTTCAATAAAGCTTAAATTGCTGTCTAAATAAACAGCTAAATTTTTCCTTAAATCTTCCAAATTAAATACATTTTTAAAATAAAGTAGGTCTTTATCTATATCGAGGTTTTCAGACAAGTACAGACCAAAGAACTCTAAGAAATCGATAACCGTGTCAGGTACCTTTGCAATACCATCCGCAATAATGCAGAAAGTTATTGGGGTTCCCGGTTCAATTTTTGAAGAGAGGATAGCGTGGGCGATTGAATCAATCAGGGACTTAATCGTTGTTTGGAGTGCAATTCCAGGCTCGTTATAGATAGTAATACAGAAAACCAAACCACCTTTTATGGCATCAAAATCTAACAAGTCAATGGAAAAATGGTTTCTTGAAATTTCACCACAGGCCAGATCCCTGTTTGCATTTCCTATCAGCTGACACCCCGAAAACTCAATATCCATATCGGGCGCAAGCTCATCAAATCCAGTCATCTTATATCCTATATCAATCCTAAATTATCCTTGGGCGACGCTTAACTCCTGCACGCCTTCAAATCCAGTGTTACCGCCTGAAGGTGACATACATTACCTGACTAAAAGTAATTTTTCTACCATTTATTATTGACAAGACAATCTATGGGCGCGCCATTCATCCCCAATGCCGCCAAACGATAAAGTCTGCAGCATTGACTTCCCTTACACTGAGACTGAAATAATTGAAATTTCGAGCATATTACTAATAATGAAACGTCCCTCATGGTAGTCTAAATTAAATTTTTCGCATGTTTTTTTAGTCAGACATTTCCATAGGTAAGCCAACCTATTTTACTTACGAAAATTTTTCACTGATAAAAGTTCAGCGATTGAGCGGGTGGTTCGTGCCCCGTAATAATTCAAGATGGGACGCAGTTTGTGAGAGCAGTTACGCGATGGTAATCCACTGATGGGGGTAAAACGATCTACATCCAGCCGGACTACCGCAAAGGAATGGTTTTGTAGACCGTTTTAACGGATCATCTTGCGAAAGAGAGTTTTTGGATGTTTAACTACTCGAATCATTGACTCAAGCCAAGGAGATGGCCTGGCTTTGGTGGGTTGACTACAACGAAGAGCGAACACATTGAAGTCCGGGACGTCCAGTATTCGATTTCTACCTTGATATCCGTAAAACGCATTTTGTGTGTCCTCTTCATGTCCCGTCTAACCCTTAAATCGTCCGTTTCGTCGCAATTGGTTCACAGGTTTAACTTGCGCACAGAATCCGTCTACCAACTTCGTTTAGTATCCTTCTCCCATAACACACGCATAAAAAAGGCCCTTTATAAGAGGCCATCTGGAGAGCACCGGCACAGCCGGACAATTACCTGGCATCGCTATCGGACTGTTAACACCAGCCCGATGTAACGTATTTTACAAGGTAATGTCTTATGTCTTTGCTCGCTTCTATTGCTATCGGCAGGCACAATCGATTTCTGTCCGCTTGTGTGCTTGTCGGCGCCACATTGAGTGGTTGCGGCGGGTCGTCATCCGGTGATGATTCAGCAGCCCCCAGTGTATCTTCTGCGGTATCGTCTTCATCTGTTGTTGCATCATCACTTGCGTCATCATCCACGTCTGTTGTTGCAAGCTCGAGTGTGCCAGCTGTTTCGTCGGCATCGTCGAGCAATTCATCTACTGCAGTTTCCAGTGCGATGTCTTCATCCTCATTTTCCACGTCCCTGTCGAGTGAATCCTCTTCATCATCAACATCATCTGCCAGTCTGGTAAGTGAAAAGCGCGGGCTGGCTTATGGTTATCATTCATTAAACGATTTGGCGGTGATGCAAGGTAAAGTCAGTTGGTGGTACAACTGGGCCGTTACCCCGGAATCGGCGGTGAGGGATTATTACGAAGATTATGACGTTGATTTTGTACCCATGGCTTGGAACGGCGCGTTTAATGAACCCGCGCTGCGAGAATTTCTTGATGAACACCCCAATGTAAAATACTTGCTCGGTTTTAATGAACCCAATTTCGCTGAACAAGCCAACCTTACACCACAGCAAGCGGCGGATTTGTGGCCGCAACTGGAAGCGATTGCCGATGACTACAATTTGAAATTAGTCGCACCGGCCGTTAATTACAGCCCAGGTAATGTGGATATTCCCGGTACAGAGGATGACTGGAGTCCCTGGGAATATCTGGATGCTTTTTTTGAAGCGTGTGAAGGTTGCCGTGTGGATTACATCGCCGTGCATTGCTACATGAAATACGCCGGCGCGTTTGAATGGTTTATCGGTGAGTTCGAACGTTACGACCGTCCCATTTGGGTAACGGAATGGGCTTCCTGGGATGAGGGCGGCCCGGCCAATGTGGGCGAGCAGATGGATTATCTTGCAAGCACCCTACGTTGGATGGAAAACAACCCCAACGTGTATCGGTACTCCTGGTTTATTGGCCGCACCGACGGCGGTCCGTCGGCATTTCCCTATATCGATATTTTAGCGGGCGATGGACAGCTGAGTCCCCTGGGCGGTTTGTACACGGCCATTCCGGCGGAAAATTATCGTCACACCCTGCCCGGCCGCATTGAAGCCGAAGGCGCGCATAGCCAAACCAATTTTACGCACCGTACCACGGCGGATACGTCCGGCTATGTCGATCTTGTGGCTGGCGCCAATGCCTCAGCGGAATTCAAGGTGCATGTAACGCACGCAGGAAATTATCAATTAAACCTACGTGTTGCGAGTGCAGAAACCGCTCGTGAACTGCGAGTATTCTTGAATGATACACCGCTGGTGGCACTCGATAATATTCAGACCGGTGGTGAACAGGTGTGGCAGACGTTGAGCGCAAATATCACCTTAACCGCTGGTGATCACAGCCTTCTTTTGGAAGTACCTACGGCCAACCTGGCTATAAATTGGTTGGAGGTTTCACCGCTGTAAAGGACTGGCGGGATCTGCAGCAGATCCCGTCCGCTGGTTGATACATTAAAGGGATGCCAGAAGATGATACGTGCCGCTTGCCTGGACGACGCCACGCACTTTTACGAAACGCAAAGCGTCAATCGCCCGTCTGAATTGGTTAACACCTTCACCGACAGTTTTTACTTTGCCAAGGATCTGCTCGGGCGTTTTGTTTACGCCAATCAATTATTGTTTGATTACTTTGATTTAGCCGACCCTCAAGATGCTATCGGTAAAACCGACGCGGATTTTTTTCGCGGAGAAATTACCGAGCAGATTCGGCGCGATGACCTCAGTGTTATGAGCGGTCGCCCGATGGTCAATAAATTGGAGCTGATAGAGGATGGGCGAGGCGAAGTACTCTGGCTGGTTACCTCAAAGATCGCCTTGAAAAATCGCGATGGCCAGATCGTGGGTGTGGAGGGTATCAGCCGCTCAGCGCGCCATGCTG
Organism: uncultured Cellvibrio sp.; assembly: GCA_946482345.1. Next base: position 331 of record CAMLRJ010000280.1, on the reverse strand, counting down.
AGTTGAACATGAAGCCGTATAACGTATTCTATGACTGCGTTAATTACATGCAGAAAAACTTCAGACAAGGCATTTATATTGAAACATTGGCGAGTATGGCGTGCATGTCGGTGAGTACCTTTGAGCGAAGATTCAAAAAACAATTTGGCTATTCTCCCAAGCAACACATCAAACGTTTACGCATACAGGAAGCCTGCCGTTTATTGCGCGGCGGCCTGACCATTCAACAGGCCGCCATGGAAAGCGGTTTCTGTGATCAGAGCTACTTTACCCGTGAATTCCGCGCCATTATGGGAAAAACCCCAAAAAAATTCCAACGCGACATCGCCCT
>CAMLRJ010000279.1 GCA_946482345.1 uncultured Cellvibrio sp. | reverse complement strand
GTTTCCGATTACTGAAAAAGAGTACGCCGGGTGCATTTACTTTTATCCTCGAAGCCACCTCCGAAGTTCCCCGCCGTTTATTGCACCCCAAACGTAAAACCATAGGCCTGCGCGTACCGGACAATCCAATCACCCAAGCCTTGTTAACAGAACTTGCCGAACCGCTGATGACTTCAAGTCTGCTGCTACCTGGTGACGAATTTCCCCTGAGTGATCCCTATGAAATCCGCGAACAACTGGAGCATCAGGTTGATCTGGTAATCGACGGTGGTTTTTGTGGCCTGGAACCTACAACTGTGATTGATTTGACGGAAGAAACTCCGCAATTGATTCGTCAGGGTAAGGGGGATTTTGAGGGGTTTATGGGATAGGTTAAAAATACTGTCACATAGATAACATATTGAATTAAAAAGAATTATTGATAATCTGCAAAATCCAAAAAGACCTGTGACAGCCTTTGAGTGGTCGGGCTATAATGCCGCCCTTGTTTTACGCCTATGGCTTGGTCAGGAATTCGCTTGTGACAGAAACTCTGGATACCCCCGTTGAATCGACACCGGTGCAGCATTCTTTTGAAGCTGTTCCGCCAGCGACTGTGCCCCAGCAAAGCGAAATGCCGTTTGCGATGGTTCATGGCAAAGCCTATACCCAGTTACCGCAAGATTTATACATTCCGCCGGATGCTTTGGAAGTTTTCCTTGAAGCATTTGAAGGTCCGTTGGATTTACTGCTTTATCTTATTCGCCGTCAGAACATCGACATTCTGGATATCAACGTTTCGCAAATCACAACCCAATATATGGCGTATGTGGATCTGATGCAGTCGCATCAATTTGAATTGGCGGCAGAATATCTGGTGATGGCGGCGATGTTGGCGGAAATCAAGTCGCGAATGTTGTTGCCGCGCTCCGGTGATGAAATTGAGGAAGAGGAAGATCCTCGTGCTTCGTTGATTCGTCGTTTGCAAGAATATGAACGATTCAAAAAAGCGGCAGAAGATGTGGATGCTATGCCCCGTGTCGGACGTAATATTTTTGTTGCCTCTGCACAAGCACCTGATCGCAGTTTGATTCGCCCGGAACCGGATGTGGAATTGCAGGAATTATTGCTGGCGCTTTCTGAGGTTTTGCGTCGTGCTGACATGTTTGAATCGCATCACGTATCAAAAGAAAAATTATCCACTCGTGAACGTATGGCGCAAGTTCTGGATAGATTGGCCAATCAAAGTTTTGTGCCTTTTGTGAGTTTATTTAAAGTAGAAGAAGGACGTTTGGGGGTTGTTGTCACTTTCCTGGCCGTGATGGAGTTAATTAAAGAATCTTTGGTAGAAATTGTGCAGAGCGAAGATTTTGGCCCGATTCACGTTAAAGCGCGTAGTCAATAATTTTTTATTTTTACTTATTATTTGTGAAATATTATGAACGACATTACTGATGATCATGAAACGGATGAGTTTGATCAATCTGACATAAATGAGGTTGTGCAAGCGGATGTTGATGACAGCGTTGAAGTTGCATTACCTACGCAAATGCCTGTTGATCAAGCCATGTTACGCCGTATTGTCGAGGGCGCAGTTTTGGCGGCAGGGCAACCTATATCAGTCGCAAAAATTCTCGAATTATTTGACACTTTTGTTGCGCCCAGCAAAGAAGAAATTCAAGCAGCCTTGGAAGATATTCAAGCAGAAACCAAAGGTCGCGGTTTTGAATTAAAAGAAGTAGCTTCCGGTTGGCGTTTTCAAGTCTGTGATGATCTGGCTCCATGGGTTGGTCGTTTGTGGGATGAAAAACCGCAAAAATATTCGCGTGCATTGTTGGAAACTTTATCGTTAATTGCCTACCGTCAACCGATTACGCGTGGTGATATCGAAGAAATTCGTGGTGTGGCTGTCAGCTCTCATATCATGAAAACTTTATTGGAACGAGATTGGGTAAAAGTAGTCGGTCATAGAGATGTTCCGGGTCGCCCATCTTTATATGCAACCACTCGTCAATTTTTGGATTATTTCAATTTAAAAAGTTTGGAAGAATTACCCAGCTTGAGTGAAATTCGCGATCTTGATGAAATCAATCCAATGTTGAATCTGGTTGAAGAGGGTGTTGGTGAAAAAGACACTGATACGCCGATTCCGGATCAAACTGATTTGCCATCATTAACCGAGCTGGAAGCACAACCAGTGACGGAAGAGTTTGTTGATGGTGAAGAAGCGTTTATGGATGCGGTGGATGATGATGTTGCTGAATCTGAAATGAAAAAGCCGCAGGAAAATTAATTTCACCCCACCCTAACCCTCCCCTTGGTAAGGGGAGGGGACAGATCTCACTTTGTATTAAGTGGGGAGTAAAGTCCCTCCCCCTTGCCAAGGGGGAGGTTAGGAGGGGGTGAAAATTTGAATTCTATTTTTATTTTTTAAGGTGAAAAAAATTACAGACAAACCCCAAAAACCCGCCAGGGCTGTGAAGCCAGCGGTTGCTAACAAAGCAAAATCGACAGCTGACAAAAAATCAGCTGAGAAGAAAACTTATCAAAAAAAACCGGCAGAGAAAAAATCAGCCAGAGTTGATCAGCCTTCTGACGGGCTTGTACAAGCGCCAGCGCCTGTTGGTGAAAAATTACAAAAGGTATTGGCTCGAACCGGAATTGGTTCCCGTCGTGAAATAGAAGGTATTATTGAAGCCGGTCATATCAAAATAAATGATCGAATTGCAAAACTGGGTGATCGTGTTACACCTAAAGATAAAATTTTTGTGAATGGCCAGCGGATTGTTATCAGTCCCGAAGCTTCGCGTCGTCGAGTCATTTTGTATAACAAACCAGAAGGCGAAATTTGTTCGCGTTCCGATCCTGAAGGGCGACCAAGTGTTTATGATCGCTTGCCTTCGGTAAAAGGTGAACGGTGGATTTCTGTGGGACGTCTGGATTTTAATACCAGTGGTTTGTTGTTATTCACTAACGATGGTGAACTGGCAAATAAATTAATGCATCCATCATCGGTTATTGATCGCGAATATTTAGTGCGTATTCAAGGCGCAGTTGACGATGAGATGTTGCGTGCATTGCGCGAAGGTGTATTGCTCGAAGATGGTGTTGCACGTTTTACCGATATTGTAGAGGGTGCAGGTGAGTCGCGTAATCGCTGGTTTTATTGCGTGGTGATGGAAGGACGAAATCGCGAAGTGCGTCGTTTGTGGGAGTCGCAAGGTGTTAAAGTCAGCCGATTAAAACGTGTGCGTTATGGCAATATTTTTATTCCGTCACATGTACGTGTTGGTCAATGGCTGGAATTAACTGAAAGAGAAATTGCAGATTTGTGTTTGACAGCTGGTTTCGATAGCAACAAATTAACAAAAATTGTTGAACCCAGTCGCGAAGAAAAAATGGCGCGTGCACGTCACGAGAAAAAGCTGCGAGCAGCAAATCATTCTCCCAGAGTCACCAAGCCCAAAAAATCCTGAGTCAATTGTTGTGTCAAAACTAGTATAGAGTGGGCGTTGCCCACTTTATTTTTGCCAGGTTAATTTGATTTTTGTGTGCGAATTAACTTGCGCTTATTCCAGGCTTTTACTGCATGCCATCGCCAATAGCCCTGCATGCCAAAATATCCCAATGCACCGAATGCCAAACCCGTAATCAAAGAACCTAACAGAAAAGGTTTCCATACGCTGCCCAGTTCATTTCCCAGCCAATTGAGTGCGGCTCTGTATTGGTTATCCACAATCAGATCCCACAAGCTGCCGAAGTCCATGCTGGTAACTGCTGCGGCAGTGGCGGCAGTATCACTGTCCACCTGCAGAATAAATTTGCCGACTTCATAAGCGATATAAAAGAAAAATGGCATGGTGAATGGATTGGTGATCCAGACCAGAGCAACAGCAATAGGTAAATTGCAGCGGAAAAATAAAGCGGCCATAGCAGCAACCGCCATTTGCCCAGGTATGGGCAGCATGGCTATAAACAATCCCCAGAAAAAAGCAACGGAGACCGAGTGTCTATTAAGGTGAAATAAATTGGGGTCGTGCAGCAAATCCCCGAGGAAATGCAGGGCGGGGTTATTTTTGATATCCGATGGACTGGGAAAAAACCGCTTAAGTAACTTACGAGCCATTAGAAACTGAGCAACCTGAAAAAAGACACGACATTATGCCGATAATTATGGGTAAAAACTATCAATAATCCAGTCTGGATGCCCATTCTGGCTGGCGAAGATAACCAATTTATGACAGCATGCCCGGGGTTCAGAATTGCGACAACCGCCATAACATTTGATATACAGGGTCAGTATTGATGAAAGCACTTTCGATTATTAAATATATGTTTACGATTATTGGTATTGGAATGTTGATTGGTGCATTTGTGGTGAACCAGCATACCAATAAATTTATCGCATCCTCACTTAAAGCTGACGGGCAGGTAATCGATTTCGAAACCAAGCGTTCTGATAATTCTTCATCAACCTATGCTCCTGTCATCAAATTTGTAGCGAATGATGGCAAGGAATATCAGTTTGTCTCCTCTGTATCCAGCAATCCACCTTCCTATGATGTTGGTGAATCGGTAGAAATTCTTTATCTGGAATCCAATCCGAATGATGCGCAAGTGAATGGTTTTTTTTCATTGCATTTGGGTGAATTTATACTGGGTATCCTGGGAAGCATATTTCTGGCTATTGGTGGTGGTATTTTATTGTTTGGTTTTTTAGGGAATAAAAAACGCGAATACTTGCTTGCCAATGGTGTTTCGATTCAGACAAAAATTCAGGCAGTGACACTAAACGAATCAATCACAGTTAACGGCAGGCATCCGTTTGTTATTGTGAGTCAGTGGTTAAATTCTGCTACCAATGAATTGCATGAATTTGAAAGCGATAATATCTGGTTTGATCCAACTGACTTTATAAAAACGGAAAATATTGATGTTCTGATTGAGGCAAATAATCCAAAAAAATATTGGATGGACATTCGGTTTTTACCTAAAAAAGCGTAAAGTTAAATATTAATTTGTAATTCAAGGATGAGTTATGCCCTTCTACTTGTTGTTTTCTGCTGCTGTTTTATCGGTTGGTCTGTTTCAGGATTTACCTTCCCCTTATTGGTCTCTGATTGTTATACCGCTATTATTTTTGATCCGCTTTTACCGATGGCTTAAATTTTTATTGCCTGTTTATTTAGGTTTGTGTATTGGTGTTTTTTCTGGATATCAATATTTGGCTCATCAGCTTTCTGCATCTGATTCAGGCAAAGAATTTATTCTGCACGGACCTATTTCCGGTCTACCAAAACAGGAATCTCGTCAAATACGATTTACAGTAGATGTGGATTCATTGGTA
>CAMLRJ010000278.1 GCA_946482345.1 uncultured Cellvibrio sp. | reverse complement strand
AGATTTATTCTTTAATTCTGAGTATGTCCACATAAACGAGCGCTGCCGGTGAAGGCTTTCAATAATTAAAAACTCTCTTGCTGCTCCCTTGGCATCACCCCTATAAGCTTTCGCAAGTCCACACCGATAAAGCTCTAACGGATATGGTTCGCGATGCGCCACGCCACATAAGTTATCTATTTCATCATCCGTTATAGATGAATCAATATCCACATAAGCCGCACGCAAGCGAGCATCTAGTTGCGTCAATAAAACGATAGCTGAATCTTCCGGCCAAGGCCTCGGCCTACCGATATTCGCTCGGTCATAACGCATTTGTTGAAAACCGGTTTCGACTTTTTGATACTCAACCCATACTTGGAATAACAATAATATTCCTATGGAACCACATACGACTAAAAACCATTTAGCTACTTTGCTATCAACACCAAATCCCTTAAAAGCCTCAGACTCTGCCACGCCCAACATAATCCCCAACGGCAATAGAAAATAGGCATATTCCAACGGATATTCCACCGCCCCATGCACCAGAATAAAACCTGAAAAAAGCAGTGCAAAGGAAGACTCTAATGTTTTGGCATGGACCGCCAGGCGAAATAACCAGAGAAATAAGAACGCGATCAGTATCAAACCAATTATCGGCCCATTCCAAATCAATAAATCCAGCAGTATGCTGTGGCTATTACCTATCCTTATACCAATAGGATAATCAAGAACAACGTGTAATTGCGCCGCACTTACCTGACCCCATCCATACCCTCTCCATAGATGGCCTTCCTTTATCGCCAAGAATAACTGCGCCCAGATTTTGAGGCGCTCTGTTTTTTCAGCCCTCTCACTGACAGAATCCCCTCCCAGATATAATAACTCGTTAACCATGGGAAGCAGCAGCACAAACAGGATAAACACCCCACTCCACAACAATAAATTAACAGGAGATAAAGTCACTATTTTTTGGCGATATTGCCAAGCCCACCAGATAAATGCACATGCGATACCCAACCAAGGTGTACGTGATTGGGTCAAGGCAATACCAAAAAGAATAAAAACAGCACACAATGTGGTAACGAGCCTTCCTATTAACTTTTGCTCAAAGATATAAATCAACCCGGACAGGGCTAAACAAAGGAAGGTAGCCAGATGATTGGGTTGGCCGAAGTTGGCAAAAGGCCTGCCTTCGGACTTCATATCCACAACAAGAAAATTACCAGAGAGCATTAACCATTGCCTTAGCGCTATCCAGACAGAAACCACGCTTGCAATCAAAATGGCAACTGCAATCACTCTACAGAGCAAAATCTTTATCGTAGGGGCTAAAGAAATCTGAAACCCTGCAGCCACCGCAAAACTGAAACCAAATATGTAAAAAATTACGAAAAGCAGGTTCTCGGAATATGGTAAAAGACCGGAGAAAAACTGAATAAGAGGGATAATAGATAGAAGGAGCAGAGCGGCAGATACCGACGAAACCCTATATGTTAAGGGCGATAAAGCCAGAAAAATAACGAGAAACAACAACCCCAAAAAAGCAGCAAAATCTTGATAGAAAGCCAACCAAGGCTGACTGTGATTTGGCAGTATTACACAGCAAAAAAGAAATATAGGGAAAGCAAAAAATGACCTATTCGCAACGCATTTGAAAAAAGGAAGGGTATCCCCTTCCTTTTCACACCCGTTACAATTTCTTACGCCGGATCGCGACATGTAGCAGGCAAATATTTCACCTCAAGGGTACCACCAGCTGCTGGGCCACAAGCCCAAGAACGGATAGGTTGAGCTGAACCACGGGTAAATGTGGTGCCATCTGCCGGGTCAGTCAAATCTGCATCAGTAAAGGGCCGCAATTCTACAACCTCACCATCTACGGCATCAGCAATTTCTCGAACAGTGACTTGAATAACACCATTTGCTGTTGTTGCAATGGACTCTACATATTGAGATATAGGGCTAGCAGCACTTCCACCCTCACCGCAACCAAAGCCGTTTGCCGCCGGAGCAGTTGCAAAACCAGTCTGAGATACTTCACTAATGGTGGTACGGCAAGAACTTGCAGCCAATACGACTTCAGACATCTTCGCACGAATGGTGTAGTCCTGATACGCAGGCAGAGCAACCGCAGCCAGAATACCGATGATCGCAATTACGATCATCAATTCAATTAAGGTAAAACCTTGTTGTACTTTTTTCATAAAGCTATCTCCAAATAAGGAACGGGGATTGATCCGAATTGGGTTAAGCAACCACCGTGCCAAATAATATGCACCCGCTATGACCGAGCAAGAAGCGGTTGCTGTGGTTTTACATCTTCCAGCAATCTCTGTTATCCCAAACATAAAAAACTGCCGCTTTTACTACAAAGGTGACTTTTTTTGTCAGTCATCACAACCTTGAAAGTTGCTCTCTCCGCCGATCTGGCTATATATGCCACTTTATCTTTATATGTACTCTATAATCTTTCCTATACCCGATATGGCATCTTTAATAACCAGGGTTTACAGTTATCTCTATGACCGAGCAAGCGTTTTATACATACCGGCTCGTGCCCAAGATGCGTTACAGGATACCTAACAATGAATAGCCCCCAACCTACGCTGAGTGGCCTCGCCCGCCGCCTTGTGACAGACGGCCTACTTGACCAGGAGAGCGCCCGCCAGGCTACGAGCCAAGCCGCCAAGGAAAAAGTACCTTTTGTTCAACATCTGGTGCATCACGCCATCCTTGATGCCCGAACCATTGCCCGGGCTGCCTCGGAGGAGTTCGGCACACCTTTATTTGATCTTGACGCGCTCAACCGTGAAGCAATTCCTACCAAGCTGGTGGATCAGAAGCTAATCCGCAAGCACCACACACTACCGCTCACACGCAGGGGCAACCGTCTTTTTATCGCAGTAGCCGACCCTACCGACCTCCATGCATTGGATGAGATCAAGTTTAATACCGGTATCAATACTGAAGCTGTACTAGTCGAAGCGGATAAGCTGGCAACGGCCATCGAAAAGTTTTTGAATGCCCAGGAAGAAAGCATTGGCGATACGCTCGGCGGGCTGGATGAAGATGGATTAGATGACCTGGACATACAGGCCGTAGATGAACAAGCTGCGAGCACTGATCAAGGCGCATCAGAGGCAGATGAAGCACCTATCGTTCGTTTTATTAACAAAGTTCTCCTGGATGCTATTAAAGGAGGCGCCTCAGATATTCACTTTGAACCTTATGAAAAAGCCTATCGCGTCCGCTTTCGCACTGACGGCATCCTTCACGAAGTGACTCGCCCTCCGGTCAATTTAGCTACGCGTATGGCTGCCCGACTAAAAGTGATGTCGCAAATGGATATTTCAGAACGGAGGGTTCCTCAGGACGGCCGTATCAAGATGAAAATATCCAAAACTCGCGCAATCGATTTTCGCGTAAACACCTTACCGACACTGTTCGGTGAAAAGGTCGTGTTACGGATTTTGGACCCCGGTGCAGCAAAGCTGGGGATCGATGCGCTTGGTTATGAAGATAATCAGAAGAAACTCTATCTGGAGGCACTGGCTCAATCGCAAGGGATGATATTGGTTACCGGCCCCACAGGTAGCGGTAAAACAGTATCTCTTTATACTGGCTTGAATATTTTAAACACGTCAGAAACCAACATTTCTACAGCAGAAGATCCCGTTGAGATCAATCTGGAAGGTATTAATCAGGTCCAGATGAACACCAGGGTAGGACTAACCTTTGCCGAAGCGCTGCGCTCCTTCCTTCGCCAAGACCCGGATGTCATCATGGTGGGTGAGATTCGGGACCTGGAAACTGCCGAAATTGCTATTAAAGCTGCGCAAACAGGACACTTAGTTTTATCCACCCTTCATACCAATAGCGCTCCAGAGACCTTGACGCGACTTTTGAATATGGGTGTTCCAGCGTTCAATGTCGCTACCAGCGTAAGCTTGATCATTGCCCAAAGACTTGCAAGAAGACTTTGTTCAAATTGTAAAAAGCCTGCTACAGATATTCCTGCAGATATACTTAAGCAAGAGGGCTTTGATGATATTGGCATACCACCTGCTGAGTACCAAATTTTTCACCCGGTTGGTTGTAACCAATGTAACAAGGGTTATAAAGGTCGACTAGGTGTATATGAAGTGGTTCGCATCACCCCTGTCATCGCGAGCCTTATAATGGAGGGCGGCAACTCCCTACAGATTGCCAAAGCCGCCAGGGAAGCCGGGTTTAACAATTTACGCGTCTCAGCCCTACGTAAAGTGGCTATGGGACTAACCAGTCTCGAAGAAGCTAACCGAGTAACCAAGGATTAAACCTATGGCAACTGTAACCGCACAAAAAACAAAACCATCAAGAGCCAAGGCCGCCGCACCGAAAACATCGGTATCAAATGTTTATATTTATAAAGGTATAGATAAAAAAGGTAACAAAATTCAGGGGGAAATTAACGGTATTAGCACCGCTATTGTAAAAGCACAGCTGTTAAAGCAGGGAATTTCAGCCAAAACTGTTACCAAAAAGCCTAAACCTTTGTTTGGCAGCGGAAAAAAATCAATTAAAGCGGCTGATATCGCTGTTTTCTCTCGTCAGATGGCCACGATGATGAAAGCAGGGGTTCCTTTGGTTCAGGCGTTTGACATTGTCGCAGACGGGCTTGAGAACCCTTCTCTTAGGGATATGGTTCTAACAATCCGTGATGACGTTGCTTCAGGAAGTGGATTTGCACCTTCACTGAGAAAACATCCTAAACATTTTGATGACCTGTTTTGCAATTTAGTTGAAGCCGGTGAACAGTCAGGCGCACTTGAAACAATGCTAGACAGGATCGCTACATATAAAGAAAAAACTGAAGCGCTCAAAGCAAAAATCAAAAAAGCTTTGACATATCCCATCGCTGTAATTGTAGTAGCTATAGTAGTAACCGGCATATTATTGGTGAAGGTGGTACCGCAGTTTGCAGCAACATTTAGCAGCTTTGGCGCAAATCTTCCTGCATTTACTTTATTCGTTTTGCATTTGTCGGAGTTGGCGCAAAAGTGGTGGTTCCTCATCTTGCTAGGCATGGGTGGCTCTGTGTTTTTGTTTAAGGAAGCAGTGCGTCGCTCCCCCAGTTTTGCTTTTATTGTTGATAAATATATGTTGAAGATACCCATTGTTGGAAAGATTTTATACCTTTCTGTTATGGCTCGATTTGCCCGAACATTGGCTACAACCTTTGCTGCTGGTGTTCCCTTAATTGATGCACTAACTTCTGTTGCCGGAGCCGCGGGAAACCGTATTTACAGCGAAGCGATCATAAAAGTGAGAGAAGATGTCTCTACTGGTATTCAATTGAATACC
>CAMLRJ010000277.1 GCA_946482345.1 uncultured Cellvibrio sp. | reverse complement strand
ATAAAATCCAAATCCTGTTTGGAATTTGCTTTTGCCGCCTCGACCGCAGCAACCAACTCAGGACTTTGTACTTTTAATTCTTTTAAAAACACGGATGTTTTGAACACAAACATACCGCTATTCCAGAAATAACAACCTTCATCCAGATAAGCTTGTGCAGTTTCAAGATTGGGTTTTTCTACAAATTTTTCTACCGCAGAAAAAATCGAGTCCGCATCATTTTTTTTAGTTTTGATATAACCGTAACCCGTTTCAGGTCGAGTGGGCTGAACACCAAAAGTGGCAAGATGATTTTTTTCGGCGGCAAGCACGGCATTTTTTACAGCGCGTTGAAATACATCCACTTCACGAATCATATGATCGGCAGACAACACCAATAACACGGGATCATTTTCCAAATTCGCCGCATGAATGGCCGCAATCGCCAATGCAGGCGCCGTATTGCGTGCAACCGGCTCCAACAAAATCGATGCATTTTTTTCACCAATTTCATGCAGCTGCTCTGCCACCATAAAACGGTGCTCTTCATTACAAACCACTATAGGTGCGGCAAGATCAGGAATGCCTTTCAAGCGCAATAATGTTTGTTGAAGCATAGTCACATCGCCAAACAATTTTAATAATTGTTTTGGATAATGTGTGCGTGACAAAGGCCATAAACGAGTACCGGAGCCACCTGCAAGAATAATTGGAATGATCATAATTGTTGCTCTTGTGTTTGAGTTCTTATTTTCCCTCTCCTTACGAAGGAGGTTTGTTTTTCAATGACTCCCTTCAGATTCTTTACCCCCTCCTAACCTCCCCCTTGGCAGGGGGAGGGACTTGACTCCCTGCTTAATTAGGTAATGATTTGTCCAAATTTATTTATATCTTTCTTTCAAAAAGTTTTTCATCGCATTGCCAATATCCGGATGACGCTCACCGTAAATTACTTGCGCCATCATATAACCAATCTTGGTTCCACAATCGTGACTGCGGCCAATCAATTGATAAGCTTCCACCGTTTCCAAACCTAATAATGCATCGAGGCCATCGGTTAATTGAATTTCACCACCTGCGCCCGGCATAGTTTTCGCGAGTAAATCCCATACAGTTTTGGACAATACATAACGTCCAACAATTGCCATATTGGATGGTGCTTCATCAACCGGTGGTTTCTCAACCATGGCTTTAATAGCAGCCGTTTGCCCTGGAGCAACCTGTGCACCGGAACAATCAACTACGCCGTATTTATCCACCTGATCCATAGGCACTTGCTCAACCAGAATTTGGCTATTTCCCGTTTCAGCAAAACGCCTGGCCATGCCCGCTAAATTATCCTGTTTTAAATTACAGGCTGCGTTATCAATTAACACGTCCGGTAATAAAACAGCAAAAGGCTCATCACCCACAACCGGACGCGCGCATAAAATTGCATGACCCAATCCTTTTGCTTCTGCTTGACGCACTGATATCACCGTCAGACCTGGTGGCGTGATTGAGCGTACTTCTGCTAACAGAGAACGCTTCAAACGCGATTCCAACTGGGCTTCCAATTCAAAGCTGGTATCAAAGTGGTTTTCAATGGCATTTTTACTGGCATGCGTGACCAATACGATTTCTTTAATACCCGCAGCAGCCGCTTCTTCAATCACATATTGAATTAAAGGCTTATCGACTACTGGCAACATTTCTTTTGGAATGGCTTTGGTTGCCGGCAACATACGTGTACCCAAACCTGCAACAGGTATTACTGCTTTTTTAATGCCCATGGTAATTTTCTCTTTTAGAAATTAATCAAATAATTACGAATTCAACATCGCTAAAATTTCTTTGGTTTTTTCGTCAACCAACGACTGATTTGCACGCGACTCCAAATTCAAGCGCACAACAGGCTCGGTATTGGACATGCGCAAGTTAAATCGCCAATCGACAAACTCCAAACTAATCCCATCAGTTTTGTCAATTGTCACTGCATTTGCTTGATAGTGCCGCAATACTTTTTCAATCGCTGCTTTTGGATTTTCAACGTGGCTATTGATTTCACCGGGTGATGGGAATTTGGCAATTCGATCAGCCAACATGGATGACAGCGGCTGTGATTTTCGACTTAACAATTCACACACTAATAACCAGGGAATCATGCCACTGTCGCAGTAAAAAAAATCGCGGAAATAATGATGTGCACTCATTTCACCGCCATAAACTGCATCTTCCAATCGCATACGCTCTTTAATAAATGCATGACCGGTTTTGGATTGAATGGCAACACCACCCGATTGTTTCACTATATCCTGAGTGTTCCAGGTCAAACGTGGATCATGAATAATATTAGCGCCAGGGTTTTTCAATAAAAACGCTTCTGCCAATAATCCAACAATATAATAGCCTTCAGTGAATTGTCCTTTTTCATCAAATAAAAAACAGCGATCAAAATCACCATCCCATGCGATGCCCATATCCGCTTTATGTTGCAATACCGCTTCACTGGTTGACGCACGATTCTCTGGCAATAATGGATTGGGGATGCCATTGGGAAATGTACCATCAGGTTGATGATGAATTTTAATAAATTCAAAAGGCAAATATTTTTCGATAGCATCGATTACATGACCAGCAGCGCCGTTACCCGCATTCACAACCAGTTTTAGCGGTTTAAGTGCAGATTGATCAACATAACCCAATAAATGTTCAACGTAGGCGGGCAAAATATTTTCTTCTGTGTATGAACCACGTTTTGCAGCATCAACTGCTGAAAAATTATTTTCTTCAGCAAGACGTTTGATATCGTTCAGCCCCGTATCACCACTAATTGGTTGTGAGCCGGCTTTCACCATTTTTAATCCGTTGTAATCAATCGGATTATGACTGGCCGTAATTTCCACACCACCATCAACACCTAAATAACTGGTTGCGAAATAAATTTCCTCTGTACCGCACATGCCGATATCAACCACATTGACGCCTTCATCTTGCAGACCTTTGGCATAAGCCATTTTTAAATCGCGACTGGTTAATCGTACATCACCACCCACTACCACTGTTTTGGGTTTTAAAAAAACGGCATAGGCGCGAGCAATACGATAAAAAATATCTTCATTTAATTCTTCGCCAAGTTTTCCGCGAATATCGTAGGCTTTAAAACAAGTCAGAGGCATAAAAACTTCCTAATTAAATTTTTTTGTGAATTTCATTCAACATAAAATCAAACACCTGCTCAATACTCATGCTGGTGCTATCAACAATCACCGCATCACTTGCAGGTACCAAAGGCGACACGCTACGCTTGGTGTCGCGGTCATCTCGTTCTTGTATTTCCTTTACCAAAATACTTCTATCGACAGCTTCACCTTTGGCAATTAACTGTTTATAACGACGCTCTGCTCTAGCCTCCGCACTCGCAGTCAAAAATAATTTAACCGGTGCATCAGGAAATACAACTGTTCCCATATCACGACCATCAGCAATTAAACCCGGTGCACCCGCGAATGCGCGTTGACGCGCCAATAACGCTGAACGAACCGGTTGATACGCTGCAACTTTTGAGGCAGCCATACTGATAGTTTCCAGGCGGATCGCATCAGTCACATTTTTTTCTTCCAGAAAAATAATCGTTTTATCACCACTGACATCAAAACGAATCTGCAAATTCAAAGCAACCCTGGCTACTGCTTCAACATTTTCCAAATCAATATTTTTTTGCAAAGATGCCAGAGCAGTAATGCGATATAAAGCACCGCTGTCCAACAAATGAAAACCTAATTTTTTTGCCAATAACTGACTTAACGTTCCTTTGCCCGACCCACTCGGCCCATCAATGGTAACAACGGGTATTTTTTCTGACATAAAATTTAACCACCAAAACCATTTTCGATTAATTCATTCGCTATTTTTTCACACACCTGCGCAGGATTTTCCGCACCGGTAATCGGGCGACCGATCACCAAATAACTACTGCCTTCTTGCATGGCCTGTAATGGTGTTAATGTGCGGCGTTGATCATCGGCAGGTGAATCTGCTAACCGAATGCCAGGCGTCACCAAACAAAAATTCTGATCAAATTGTTGGCGCATTTGTTTGGCTTCACGTGCAGAGCAAACAACACCATCAAGACCACAATAATGCGCCAAACCTGCAAGACGCTCGACCTGATTATCAATCGAATAGGCCACACCAACTCCGAGCAAATCTGATTGCTCCATACTGGTCAGCACTGTGACGGCAATCAGTAAAGGTTTTTTACCGGATGACTGATCAACCGCTTCACGTGCAGCTAACATCATGCGCTCACCACCGGATGCATGCACATTGACCATCCACACACCCAAATCTGCAGCAGCTTTGACCGCTTTAGCCGTAGTGTTGGGAATATCGTGAAATTTAAGATCGAGGAAGATATCAAAACCTTTTTGCATTAAGGTTTCAACGATTTGTGGACCACAAGAAGTGAATAACTCTTTACCAACTTTAAGCTTGCAGTGTTTCGGTGACAATTGGGAAGCCAGATTGAGACATGAATTGGCATTGTCAAAATCCATGGCAACAACAATGGGGGAACGGGTATTCGGTGGCATTCATCAACATCCGCAATTTTCTGAACGGCCGCTATTAAATCAAATTTCGTCTGGACAATCACCCTTTTGTCATAAATACAGAACTCTTAATGTGTAAAAAGTGAACCGCATTAAAAAAGGGAGCAGACTCGTCCGCCCCCTTTTTTCTGATTACAAACTCAAGCGCGATTTATTGGTCTCAAATATTGATTCGCCTATACCTTTCACATCCATCAATTGTTCAACAGAGGTAAACTTACCGTTTTCTTTTCGCCAGGCAACAATTGCTTCCGCCTTTTTAGCACCAACACCTTTCAACGACATCAATGTATCCACGTCAGCGGTATTGATATTCACTTGAACAGTTTTAGGTGCTTCTACCTGTGCTTTCGCTTTGGTAGTTGTGGAAGTAGCTTCAGCTTGAACAAAAGAAACAGCAGAAAGGGAAATAACAACAGCAGAGATAAATGCAACTAAAGATTTCATAATCAACTCCTTGTAGTGGAAAAACTTTTCATCGTTGAAAAGCGTTTGAGGTTAGGTAGAACGTACGACTTTTTCGTTGCTACGGCGGCTATAATAATTGATTATTTTTTTGTGGATAGTGGCTGATGTCTGAAAGTTTTGTGCGATTTGGCTTACAGGGATTTTTTAAAAGCCTTACCCCCTCCTAACCTCCCCCCTTGGCAGGGGGAGGGACCTGACTCCCTACTTTTTGCAGAGTGGAAATTTAATCCCCTCCCCTGCCAAGGGGAGGGTTAGGGTGGGGTAAGGCTCTTAAAACAACGAAATATCTTTCGC
>CAMLRJ010000276.1 GCA_946482345.1 uncultured Cellvibrio sp. | reverse complement strand
CGTTGATGAAATTCAGGGCATAAAAAAGAATTTATGCATTGGGTCAAAATCAATCTGAATGCAAATAAATAAGTGTTTTTGTTAAAATTAAATCTTATTAAGTTTCAAACATCGCAATCACAATCCTGCTAGAAATAGAAACATCCAAATGCGCTTTCTTCACAACAAGATAATTAGGATCACTAAAGAATTTTTCCATTGTTTCCTGACTTGGAAATTCAATAGTAAAGACTCTATTAATTGGCGCATCTTCTTTGGATTTCATAACTTCGCTGACTTTAAAGTCGTAACCAAATGAACCGCCGTAAGATTGCAGTATCGGCAGCATGCCCTTGCGATAATTTGCATATTCTTCTTCATTGGTTACATATATTCCCATTACGCGTGTGTAGGTCATTCTTGAGTCCTCATTTTTCGACATCATAAAACTGAACCGCTTTAAGCTCGCTGATTAAATCAGAATCTTCCAATTGTTTTAAAGCCCTTTTTAATAAACTTGCTAGATTGGATTTCAGATGAGGCAATACAGTCTTCACCGGTATTTGTTTTAAGCTAATAAATATTGCTAATGCAAAAATGTGTTCTGATTCAGATAAATATCCGCTGCGATTATATTGCCAGCCTTGAGCGTCAGATCCGGAAAATTGTTGAAAATTAAATGCAGAGTTAGCCATAAATATTCCAAAACCTAAAAAGGTTGCTGTTATATCAGTAGCAAACTCCCAATTTTCCCAGCCGCCCGGCGGTTGTTCTGTACAGGTGCCAGTTAAATAATGTGCGAGTTCGTGAGCATAGGTGGCAACAAGTTGAGTTGGATTATGAACCAGCGCTGGATTGTAGGTGATAACAATTTCACCATTTTCTGTTGCTTGAAAAGTTCCATGCGGATTATTAGGTGCATTTTTGATAGCAACAGTAGGCGCTATATGTATATCAACATCATCTTCTTGGGCAACCAATCGACACGGCCAATCTTCTATGCCCGCATATTTTTTTACTGCATTAAAGGTTTCAGTCGCTACATCATTTGCATTTGACACCTTTGCTGGAAAGAATTCTCTGGTGGGTAAAATCAATTTTGAATCTTCATAAAAATCCGCCCCGCCAAAATGCTTCAATAACCACTTATAAGTAGCAATTTGAAATTCAGTATCTTCTTGAGACAAAATGGGTTTTGATTTGAATAGTCCGAACATGTACAGAGAGATTTCCTTGTTTATAGAAATAACACCAAAGTTTTACACTGACCAAAATGTCGATCTTATTTACTAATTATTGGAGCCTCAGCAACAACCGCTCCATCCACAGTTACAAAAACAGATTTCATTCCATAATCATGGAACTCTTTAAACTGAAACGAAAATCGATATGTGGATCTACATTTACACGAAGTGTAATAACCGGATTCCGAAACTTCATCGGCCCCAATGGTGATTCCATATTCATTTACATATAACTTGGGATTTTTTAACCTTGTTGCGCAATTAGTTGCAATATTCAAAGAAACATCGAAGTCACCTTTTACTTCATTCGCATTGAGCGTGGTAGAAAAATCACCCGTAGGTGATTTGCAACTACTCAATTGTTCCATCTTTAGGTTGAGTTTTGTCGTCATATCGCCCGCAAAAGCGAAAGATGGAATAAGAATTAAAAAAGCGAGTATTTTCATAAATAAAATATATCCTTCATTCCTTATTTTTCTACCTATAGTATTCAGTAATAATTTCTTGAGCCAAGTTAGCTGAAATTAATTGATTGTTCACCTGTTTTAAAACAACAGATGGTTCGCTATATGAACACATTACAGTAAGCCGATATATCTCCCGTTTAACTGAGATATCCTGATAATTTTTCGAAAACATGCGATAAACACCAACTATTCGTTCCCAGATAGCGATTTCGTTTGCAGGGTTTTGGTCTCGTCGAAACCCGTCTTCCCATTCTGCGTAACCTTGAGCGTTTACAGCCTCCAATTCTTTTTGAATATTAATGATTCGTTGCTTTAATTCGCCTTCGAATGGAGGATGTTGATAGGTATTTTGTGTTAATTGATTTGCGTTTGCCCAGTACATTTTTCCGTCAAGACTCACGCGCATCATTTCTGGGCCAAGTTTGTCTTCAGAAACTAGATATACTTCATTTTTGACAAAATCATAGACTTCAACTTCGGCTGCCATAGTATTCACCGTTACGAAAAAAATTATTATTAAGTTACGCACCGATCTCTTGAGTAGTTTGTTATGTAACATCATAGAATTTCAGTCCCTTAAATTCTTCTTTACTTGAAAGCCAAAGTATAACTTTATATAAGTCGTCGGATTGCTGATTCTGTTCATTTATAATTGGCATGCGAATTCGTAGTCATTTCGACTTCTTTGTATATGAGACTCCAACATCTTCCCCTCGAGACAGCTGTTTTACACCTGGTACCCAATTCAATATCGCCCGCAAAAACAACCACATCTGTGTTTTCACACGAAATGTTGAGTTCTTCAAACTCTATGTGTAAATCGCTAAAAATTTGGATTTGCATATAGCTTGGTTCGTTGATCCATTTAATACCTTCAATGCTACGTTAATGATTTCGCTCTGAATCTTCTTTAATCTGCTTCGAAGATTCAACCGCACTACTACAGTAATTTTCCAATTCGTCAATATATGTTGTGTGCGCGTCTTCAGTTTCTGTGGTTAATGTACAAATTAAATGTCCTTTATAAATGGGTACAAGAAAGCCCGTAGATTTTAGAGTGTCGTAGGAATGTGACATGTCTGACGCCAAGTAACTGGCTTCTATTTTATCTTTGAAAACTATCGACTTAATCCCGCCAATATTTTTAGACGAAACCTTATTTTTTAATAGATATGCCAATTTTCCATCTTTGGAACTTGAATTCAGAAATTCAAACTCGAACTCTGGAGACGCGGGATACCCACCATGTTCTTCATTTGGTAAGTAAATCTGAATTGATGTGTACTTGTCACCGTCATACGGCTTTGAAAAATTCCAATCTGAAGGAAATTCAACTTTAAGCGTTGAGTTTGGTATGGGTTCAACTTTCAAGTCCAAGCTTAAGCATGGTGTTGTAATGAAAATAATGAGTATTAAAAAAATTTTCATGAAAAAATATCCTCTGCCCCATTTCTGTATTAGATGCCGCGTTTTTCATTTCCCCACATTGAATTTAAGTCAATGTTGATGCCATTAAAATTTAACTGGTGTGATGTAGGCATTTTTTCATTTTTGTTTTCTTTTGCAAGAATGACCGACAACAAAAGACCCATAATGATTGTATAAGGAATTCTAAATTTTCCCCCAAAGTCTCCCAGCATTGTTCTTTGTGTAAACTCTATTGATTCCTCTATCTCACATTGATGAATAAGGCCGCATCGAATAATGTGATAGATAATGTCTTCAAGGCCAGCCATTTGCTCATAATCTGCTTTAATGCCAGGTATGTTTTTGCACTTTATGCGAATTCCGCTTGCGCTTAATCCAGGCATACCAAAAGTTGTAATCACGCGCATATTTTTCTTCAAAAACTCTTTATAGCGTACGTGATTTTTACTTTCATTTGGAAATATTTTTTCTGAAGTTGCATCAACAGCTGAACAAGCCAGGGACAGAGCAACATCATATTTGCCATCTTCATATAGTGTAAGTGCTGATGATACAAAGGAGCCGATACTCATTCATTTCTCATTTTAAAGATAGCGGATTAATTTATAACGCTGACTATATATCTCCACTTTCACTCTATCAATCCCGATTTTGGAAGTGTGCATCCAAAAACAAAAAAAGGGCGGCACATTTCTGTGTCGCCCTTCATATTCAAAAAAATCCAAAACTATTTTTTCTGATTCAACTGATCCACCGCCAACGCCAAAAACATATAGTTGGTTTCGCCGCCGCCCATGACGTATTCGGTTTGTTGCCAGAAGAAGGGCCAGATTTTTAGTTCGGGTAGGTCCGGGCGGATTAGGGCGGTGCCGGAGATTACGCCGCCGGGGATGTAGGACCAATCGGCGCGGTTGACGCCGTAGGCGACTAATGCGGAGTTGGCGCCAACTCCGGAGGCGAAGGATTGGGTGTTAACGCCTGGGTGTACGCCTAAAATAAAATTCAATGCGTTTACATAAGAATCGGTGGTGGTGTGTTGTGGCCAGGATTTGTGGAAGAAATATTGCTTCACGCCGAATTCCTGAATGCTCCAACCTGCGCCCCAAATATTCGGTTTGTAAGGCACGCCATAAGGTGATTCGGTTTTTGCGCGCTCGCGAACTTCGGCTTGATATTTTGCAACGGCTTTATCAATGTCTTGCACAAATTGTGGATCTTTAATGCTGTTGATCACGCGACCAATCGGCCAGACATTTTCTTCAACATTGCCGATGATGGCTGATTTCAAACCGACTAATTCCTGACGATATTTGTCGTCGTTGGTGGAAATAATTAATTCTGCCAATGCAAAAATGCGGTTATCCATTTTTTTCGCTTTGGGTGCGGCAATCGCATAAATTTCTTTTGCGGCTTGCAAAGCCTCTTTCGACATTTGCGGGTTGTAATCTTTTAATGTGCGTGACGCGCTGGCTAAACCGGCGGCGACATACAATTCGCGTTCGGGATTATCTTCAGTAAATACCCAGCGATCATCCGGGTTGCCGGATTTACCATTTTTAATTTCACCTTCTTTTAATGAAGGATCATAAGGCAAATTATCGGTTTGCACTGTAGCATCGCCCAACAACACATATTGGCGAATCGTTGGTTCGATAATACCGCGATACAAACGGCCCATGGATTTATAACCGCCGAGTACACTCAGCAAGCCGTGTTCAATTTGTTGCAGTGCATCATTTTTGCCATCGGCTTCGTGAATTTCGACTAATTTCTTTTCTTGATCAATTAAGGTCGCATCGTGATTCAAATTAAATTCTTCTACCATGCTCGACAATAACCAAACAGTGCCGATTTGCGATTCAACACGCAAATCGTAATCGCCTGCATCATGCCAACCGCCTGCATCCAAACCGGGCACTCTGTCTTCTGGTTTGAATTTGGTGCGAGTGCTGCCATCCGAAATATAACCATCAATGTGATTAAAATTGATCGGCATCATGCGCGAATCATCGAGGTGATCAATGCCATGCCAAACGCGATATTTTTCATTCACCCGCATGTGACACATCTGCACGGGTAAAAAATATTCCAATGTCGGTTGCCATGCATGGCGAGACAATACATCGTCGCCGATTTTAAACGCATGCGAAATCTTGTCGCGGTACTGGATTTGATACATGCCGGGTTCGCGAATATCGGAAAAATCATAAGTCATATATTGGT
>CAMLRJ010000275.1 GCA_946482345.1 uncultured Cellvibrio sp. | reverse complement strand
TCGCATTGCAATCGATGATTTTGGAACCGGTTTTTCCAGCCTGAATTATTTGCGACATTTTCCGGTGGATATATTAAAAATCGACCAAAGTTTTATTCGTGATTTGATGGTAGAAAAAGAATCAACCGCCATAGTCGAATCCATCATCACCCTGGCGCATGCATTGGGTAAAGTCACCATTGCCGAGGGTGTTGAAACAGAAGAACAATGCTTTTGGTTGCAAAGCCGAAACTGCCGCATGATGCAGGGTTATTTAATTGCCAAACCCATGCCGGCAGAACAATTGGAAATCTGGATGTCTGGCTGGCTCAAACAAACCCATCGCTTGTTCCTGCCTTTGATTAATGCGGGGCTGGATTTTCATCCCAGAAAGTAGCTTCAATTTTGTGCCCATCCAAATCGCGAACGAAGCAGCCGTAATTTTTTTATTCACTGCGAATCCTTTTGCCTGAATCAGCCCACATAGGTAGAGAAAGCTTAATCATTGGTGAAGAAAAAATGAAAAAACGGGTTCCGGGTACGCAAATCAAACCTTTTATGTTGCAAGACATTCATGGCAATAAAGTTCATCTGCCGGAAGCAGGGCGCTGGACTCATCTACAGTTTCGGCGATATTCGGGATGTGTGATTTGCAATTTACATATGCAGGAAATAATCAATCGCCAAACTGAAATCAAAACTGCGGGAATTAACGAGGTGATATTTTTCCAATCATCCCAAGCCTATTTACTTGCGCAATTTTCCGACAAACCTGTCAATTTGATTGCCGATGCCGAGCTTCGTTATTATCGTGAATTTGGCGTCGAGAATTCATTGATGTCGATTGCTAACCCCACTGCCTGGTGGCCGGGATTTACAGCTATGTTCAAATTTGGAATACAATTGCCGAAAAAAGGTGAGTCGCCATTGGGTTTGCCTGCAGATTTTTTAATGGATGATCAGGGCAAACTGGTGGCAGTGCATTACGGCAAACATGCTTATGATCAATGGTCAGTCGATCATTTATTGAATTTGGTAAAACATGAAGGAGTGGTGGTGTGAATAACGCGGATACCAATTTGCTTTTGGCTGCCCAAGGCGGTGACCCTATTGCGTTGGAAAAATTATTAGCCAATTGGTATCCCGATTTGCGGCGTTATGCCCAGCGCCATTGTCATGCTGCGCACGCAGAAGACGCATTACAAGAAACACTTTTAGTCGCCAGTCGAAAAATTCAAAGCTTACGGCAGTTACATTCGTCTTTTGCTTGGCTGATAACTATTGTTAAACGTTACTGCTATTTTTTCTTTAAAAAATTTCATCTGGAATTACATCTTGAAGAAGCAGAATGGGCGGAGTTTATCGATAGCAAACCATCACCCGCATTGCGACAGGATTTAATTGCCGCCTTGGAATCCCTACCCGAACATTATTTGCAGATAATTTTATTGCGCGATTTTGAAGAATTAACACTTAATGAAATCGCCGAACGTTTAAACGAAAACATTCCCGCAATCAAAAGCCGTTTGCATAGAGCAAGGGCTTTGGTGCGGGAATATTTGATGGAATGATTAGTGCGGAGCTAAACTTTCATCCCAATAAGTCGCTTCAATTTTATTTCCATCCAGATCGCGAACGAAGCAGCCGTAGTAGGCGTCAGTATATAAAGGTCTTGGTCCAGGTGGGCCGTCGCAGGTGGCGCCGTTTGCAATTGCGGTGTTGTAAAAATCATGTACTTGTTGTTTGTTACTCGCGATAAATGCGACATGTGTTCCATTGCCTTGTGTTGCTGCTTTGCCGTCTATAGGTGTTTGCAACCAGAACTCAACGAATTGCTTTCCGTAACCTGCTGCGCCTGGATAATCTTCTTTTAATTTTATATTCAGTGTAGATAAAACCCGATTATAAAAGTCGCGTGCTTTTTCAAATTGGTTGGTGCCCAACGACAAATGCGAAATGATGGAAGGGTTTTCTTGCGTCATACAATTTCTCCTCAATAAATGTTCAACCCAATTACACAATCAAATGATGCTGATCATCAAAAACCCAGGCATCTTCGTAATCCACTTCAAATAAATAACCATCGGGATCACGAAAATATCCGGCAACACCCCAATGAGTTTTGGTTGCCGGTTTTACCAATGTTCCACCCGCTTCAACGGCTTTGGCAAGAATGCGTGGCACTTCTTCAACTGTTTGGGCGAGATACACCAAAGCAGTACCGGAAAAACCGGAATGTTTATCGGTGGGCGAGAGAGCGTCTGCTGCTAAATCTTTTTTACCGATCAAACACAAGGCAAATCCACCCAGATCATATTTCACAAAACCTGCGTGACTTGTTGAGGCGCGTTGCCAACCCAATGCATCGTAAAAATGAGCGGCACGTGATACATCCTCAACACCCAATAAAATTAAATGCAATCGCTGTGAGGGTGCCAATGATGCGGTGTTGGACGATTGATATTCTTCACCAACCTTTATTTCATCTAACATAAAAATATTCCCGTGTTGAAATGTTTGGCCAGAATAAATCCGGATGTTGTCAAATATTGTCAGTATGCAGGTTCAATTCATTTGGCATTGAATCTGCATTGTTTTAAATGTTGATATTGATTATGTGAGAGTTTGTTATGTCCTTGCGGCAGGTCACCGGATATTTTGCCCGGATTAAATGGGATAAATTAATTTTGTGGTATTACCTCATCTGGTATTTCAGCACAGTGTATTTTCATTTTGATCCCAATCCGAAAATCTGGATTAATGCCTTGGGAATCAGTTTGGTGATTGGTATTGCGTTGACCTTGAGTGTGGGTAACGGTCAATCCCTGATGGCTAATCCATGGCAGACTTTTCGTTTATTCTGGATGCCTTTTGCAGTGTCGAGTTTTTCATCATTAATTAAAGGCCAGGGATTTTTTGTGATTTTTTCTCCGCATCTTGTTGAGTCATTGGTTGCTATCAGTGCCTGTTTATTGTTCACGTTTATGGTCGGGTTGCTTAAATTCAGGGCAAACTATCCTGGACAAAATTTGTCTCCAAGGTAATTTGCCCTGCGCAGATCTTATTTTCCCATGCGTTGTAAAATGTGGCTGGTCATTCCTCCAGCCAATTGCTGTTCGCTCAAAAATATTTTTCCAATATTTTCCTTGCGCCATAAATCCGCTTCTTCTTCATTATGAGTTCGAATGACAGTTTCTATTCCAGGATTTAACTGGCGGGCAATATCAATCATTTTTCGAACATAAAAAGTTTGGGATGTTGCTGCAACCAACATCCCGGCTTTGGCAATGTGTGCCTGGATCAATACGTGCGGATCGGCGGCATCACCACAAACAGCCGGAATATTATCGGCACGTAGCTTTTCCACCAGCTCGCGATTGGTTTCTACCACTACATAAGGAATGGACTTTTCACTGAGTGTTTGTGCGATCCAGCGACCTACACGTCCGTAACCCACCAGCACAACTTGCCCGGATAAAAACACTTCATCCGTGCTCATGGGTAATACCGCCAGCGGGTCGTCACGCATTTCCAAATGTCGGGATAAAGTTCTGTTGGTTTTCATCCATTTTTGCAAGGGTTCTATCCCGGCAAAAACCACTGAATTGAGTGCAATTGATGCAAGCGCACCGGCGAGAATTAAATTTTGAGTACTCACCTCCATGAGTCCAAGGCTCATGCAAAGTCCGGCGAGAATAAACGAGAATTCACCTATCTGGGCCAGGCTTGCACCCACGGTCAGTGCGGTGTTCAGTGGATAACGGAAGGCGAGAACCAATGCGACGGCTGCTATGGTTTTGCCCACCATGATGATGGCAACAACGATGAGTACTTTTAAGGGTTCGTCGATCAGAATGTGGTAGTCAAACAGCATGCCGACCGATACAAAAAACAACACCGCAAATGCATCACGCAGAGCCAATGAATCATCGGCAGCACGATGGCTGAATTCCGATTCCCTCAGCATCATTCCCGCAAAAAATGCACCCAATGCAAATGACACATCAAACAGTGCGGCCGAGCCATAGGCAACACCGACCGCAGTTGCAATCACACAAAGGCTGAATAATTCCCGTGAGCCGGTTCCGGCCACCCACCAGAGAAGTTTGGGCAACAAACGTTTGCCGACCACCAGCATAAACAGGATAAATGCCATGACTTTGGCAATGGTGATTGCAATGGTTAAACCCACACTGCTATCACCTGACTGGTGAGGGTTGTGGCCACCGAGCACGCTGGCAAAGGCTGGCAACAACACCAGCACCAAAACCATCACCAGATCTTCAACCACCAGCCAGCCGACAGCAATCTTGCCGTTCATGCTTTCCAGCACGCCCCGTGCCTCCAACGCTTTCAGCAAAACCACTGTACTGGCCACTGATAACGCCAGTCCAAATACAAAGGCTTCACCGAAAGACCAGCCCCACCAAATTCCGGCGCCTGCGCCCAGAAGTGTAGCCGCAGCGATTTGCAACAGTGCACCGGGAATGGCTATGCGTTTGACCTTGAGCAAATCATCTATCGAGAAGTGCAGCCCCACACCAAACATCAATAACATCACGCCGATTTCTGCCAGTTGTGCTGTTAATTCCATGTCAGCGACAAATCCCGGCGTGTGTGGCCCCACAATAATTCCCGCAATTAAATAACCGACCAGAGGTGGCATGCGTAATCGTGTTGCCAGAAACCCGAGGATCATTGCCAGCCCAAGGCCAACGGCAATCGTGGTGATGAGAGTAATGTTATGTGGCATAAAGCATCCTTTGGTAAAGTTGATGGGGGTGACTATACCAAGTTTGCCGCTCATCACACATAGAAACCTTTCGGCACCAATCCCGCGCACCGTCAGGATCAATTGCCAGAATGTCGTTTCTTTTAACGCAGATAAAAACGGAGATTGTCCATGCATATTTTTGTAAAAATTATTCTGATCTTCTTTTGTATGATCAGTTTTTCAGTCATGGCAGATGAGTCACCCAAAACCCTGGATGAATTAAAAATCGCAATTGAAAAAATCAGGGTTGATACCAAAACGCCTGCAGTGGGAATTGCATTAGTGGATAACAGCGGCATTGTTTGGGTTGATGGATTGGGTGAAACCAATCTTGAAACTCATGCAGAAGCAGATGAAAACACTTTGTTTCGTATTGGCTCAGTGTCAAAAATGTTTGCTGCATTGGCAGTATTGAAATTACAAGAAGAAGGAAAATTAAATTTACAGGATAAAGTCCGCGATCTGGCGCCGGAAATTTATTTTGAAAATGCCTGGGAAGAAACGCATCCCATTAGATTGGTTCATTTGTTGGAGCACACTACCGGTTGGGATGACATTCATTTAGCGGAATACGCCTATTCCGCGCCTGACTCTATGACAACCAAAGAAGGC
>CAMLRJ010000274.1 GCA_946482345.1 uncultured Cellvibrio sp. | reverse complement strand
GCCAAGTGTAAACAATTTGTCGGTGGCTGGCATCTTTGGATCTGTATAATGCGCTTTTTGTAGGGGCAGGCTCCCATGCCTGCCCTGGGTTGTACATAACATCCAGCTAGAATTTTTATTGATTCCGAGAAAAACCATGACTCAAGACCAATTAAAACAAGCCGTTGCCCGCGCCGCTATTGATTACATCAAACCCAAATTATTTTCTGATTCGATTATCGGTGTAGGCACAGGTTCAACTGCCAACTTTTTTATTGATTATCTCGGTGAAATCAAAAATCAATTTTCAGCTGCAGTTGCCAGCTCGGAAGCATCAGCATTGCGGTTAAAAAAATTAGGGATAGATGTGCTCGACTGCAACTCAGTGAGCGAATTGGTTGTTTACGTTGATGGCGCGGATGAAAGCAATGCACAGCTGCATTTGATCAAAGGTGGCGGCGCTGCACTCACTCGCGAAAAAATTGTCCGCGCCGTTTCCAAAGAATTTGTTTGTATTGCCGATGAAAGCAAATGGGTAAATGTCTTGGGTAAATTCCCATTACCTGTCGAAGTTATTCCCATGGCACGTTCTTATGTCGCCCGCGAAATTGTCAAACTCGGTGGTGCACCGGTTTATCGAGAAGGTGTTGTGACTGATAACGGAAATGTGATTCTCGATGTTTATAATTTAAAAATCACTGACGCAATTGCACTCGAAAATACACTCAATCTAATCACCGGTGTAGTCACCAACGGATTATTCGCCGCAAAAGGCGCGGATGTTTTGTTGTTGGGGACTAAAGAAGGCGTGAAAACAATTTTTCCGAAGAATTAATTATTTTCGTTGCATCACTGCATAGACAAAACTTTGTGTTGTATTAAAGGGAGTTTGATGCGTTTCTTTTTCCGTCGTGAGTAAATCAAAATCCAAGCTGAATTCTGCAAAGAGTGATTCGCTGGAATAACGAACAATATTCAAGTTGCTGCACTTTTCGGGGCCATCATCAGCAAAAGTAGCGATAACCAAAAAACCTTTTGCTTTTAAGGAATGTAAAAGATTTTTCTTATAAGCGTCGCGTGCAGATTTGTCAGTCAGGAAGTGAAATACAGCTCGGTCATGCCAGAGTTGATACTCATTTTTTGGTAATAACGTTTGTGTTATGTCAGCTATTAGCCAGTTGATTAATCCGGATTTTGATCCCAATCGGTTTTTAGTTAAATCCAAAGCAGTTTTTGAAATATCCAGCAATGAAATATTTGAATATCCTGACTGTAATATATCATCGACCAATATCGATGCGCCCGCACCTACATCAATAATTGAATCATGGGGTGATATATTGCAAGAATTAATCAGGGCTAAAGATTTATCTGCGCGGGGCTGAAACCAGCTTACAGAATCAGAAGATTTGGTTTGATAAACTTTTTCCCAATGTTCTTGATTCGACATTCAGATCACTCCGCTGTAATCATTCCCAAATTTCTCACAATCTGCGCAGTGGGTTCGGTTTGATTCATGGTATAGAAATGCAAACCTGGGGCTTCGTTTTCCAACAGCACATCACACAACTCGGTTACCAGATCAACGCCGAAACTTTTCAAACTCGCTTCGTCATCACCGAAGTTTTCCAGCGCCTTACGCAACCAACGTGGAATTTCCGCGCCGCAGCTGTCAGAAAAACGGGTTAAATTTTTGTAATTGATGATGGGCATAATGCCGGGGTAAATCGGTTGAGTGATGCCGATTTTGTGGCATTGTTCGATAAAATAAAAATACGAATCCGGATTGAAAAAATATTGAGTGATAGCGCTATTGGCGCCTGCATCAAACTTGCCTTTTAAGTAACGCAAATCATCGCTGTAACTTTTAGCTTGCGGATGAATTTCCGGATAGGCCGCTACTTCCAGGTGAAACTGATCACCAAAATGTTTACGAATAAAAGCAACCAATTCATTGGCATAAACCAATTGATAAGCGCCGCCCACACCTGAAGGCATATCACCGCGCAATGCAACAATACGATCAACACCAGCATCCAGATATTCTTCGATTAATGCCTTAATTGTTTCTTCATCATCACCGCCAAAAGATAAATGAGGAGCGACACTCACGCCCTCTTTTTTAAATTGGGTGACTATGCCTTTGGTGTTGTCACGTGTTGAACCACCTGCGCCATAGGTAACAGAAAAAAAGTCAGGTTCAAATTCCGATAATTTATCGCGAACCTGAAATAATTTTTCCCGACCTTCTGCTGTTTTAGGTGGAAAAAATTCAAAACTTAAACGCGGTTGTGAGTCTTGCATGATGAAATCCTGAATTTGGTTTTATCTAAGTTCCCCACTTTGAAAAAGGGGGGTTAGGGGGGATTTAAAATCTTCGTAAAACTGGCCATCTTAAATCCCTCCCCCGCCTCCCTTTTTCAAAGGGAGGAGCTAACTGCCTCCCCTTGGCAGGGGGAGGGAACAAATTAATACTTATACGAATCCTGCTTATACGGCCCCTCAACCTCAACCCCAATATATTCCGCCTGTTGTTGCGTTAATTTGGTAATCACGCCACCGAAACCTTCAACCATATCTTTTGCGACTTCTTCATCCAATTTTTTCGGCAATACGCGAACATAAATATGTTCAGGTTTTTGTTCTGCAGGTAGATCAGCAAATTTGCGTTCGTACAAATAAATTTGTGCGAGCACTTGATTGGCAAAAGAGCCATCCATAATGCGTGATGGGTGACCAGTTGCATTACCTAAGTTCACCAAACGACCTTCAGACAATAACAGCAAGTAATCATTTTTTTCCATATCACGATACACTTTATGCACTTGTGGTTTCACTTCTTCCCAAGCCCAATTTTTACGCATAAAGGCCGTATCAATTTCGCTATCAAAGTGACCGATGTTACATACAACTGCACCTGGCTTTAATGCGCGCAACATAGCTGAATCACACACATTCACATTACCGGTTGTGGTCACAACCAAATCGGTTGTGCGTAAAACGGCGTGATTTATATCGTCAAATTTTCCGGTATTAATGCCATCATTGTAAGCCGACACGACTTCAAACCCATCCATACAAGCTTGCATGGCACAGATAGGATCTATTTCCGTAATTTTTACAATCATACCTTCTTGGCGTAATGATGCAGCAGAACCTTTACCCACATCACCGTAACCAATCACCAGAGCCTTTTTGCCCATTAATAAATGATCTGTGCCGCGCTTGATCGCATCACTCAAGCTGTGACGACAACCGTATTTGTTATCGTTTTTACTTTTGGTGACGGCGTCATTCACATTAATTGCAGGCACTTTTAATGTGCCTTTTTTCAGCATCTCAATTAAACGATGTACGCCAGTAGTGGTTTCTTCAGAAATACCGTGAATTTTTTCCAACATTTGTGGATATTTTTCGTGAATGATTAACGTGACATCACCACCATCATCCAGAATCATATTGGCATCCCATGGCTTGCCATCTTTCAAAATAGTTTGTTCAATACACCACCAGAATTCTTCTTCAGTTTCACCTTTCCATGCGAATACCGGAATTCCGCGCTCGGCAATTGCAGCTGCAGCGTGATCTTGTGTTGAAAAAATATTGCAAGACGACCAGCGTACTTCCGCACCTAATTCAACTAATGTTTCAATCAGCACCGCTGTTTGAATCGTCATGTGAATGCAGCCGATAATTTTTGCATCGGCAAGTGGTTTGGTTTTTTTATATTTACGACGCAACGCCATTAGCGCTGGCATTTCGCTTTCTGCGATTTCAATTTCTTTGCGGCCCCAATTCGCGAGGGTGATGTCGGCAACTTTGTAATCTGGTGTGCTCATGATGTGTTCCTGTGAAAAATTCATTTTGATATTTTCACCCCACCCTAACCCTCCCCTTGGCAAGGGGAGGGAACCGATCTCACTGCGTAAATAAAAATACAGGGAGTCAAGTCCCTCCCCCTTGCCAAGGGGGAGGTTAGGAGGGGGTGATGATTTAAATCGCCTTTTTCAAAGCCTCAGCCTTATCCGTTTTCTCCCAAGTGAAATCCGGCAACTCGCGACCGAAGTGACCATAGGCTGCTGTCTGGCGATAAATCGGTCTTTTTAAATCCAACATTTGAATTAACCCGCCAGGACGCAAATCAAAATGTTCGCGAATTAATTTTACAATGTCGGCATCGGATAATTTTCCTGTGCCAAAAGTGTTCACCGAAATGGATGTGGGTTCGGCAACACCAATCGCGTAGCTGACTTGAATTTCGCATTTATCTGCCAAACCAGCAGCGACAATATTTTTAGCAACATAGCGACCTGCGTAAGCAGCAGATCTATCGACTTTTGATGGATCTTTTCCGGAGAAAGCACCACCACCGTGACGTGCCATGCCGCCGTAAGAATCCACAATAATTTTGCGGCCGGTTAAACCGCAATCACCTACAGGCCCACCAATAATAAATTGGCCAGTCGGGTTGATATGGTATTGGGTATCTTTGTGCAACCATTCAGCGGGTAAAACATTTTTGATAATTAATTCACGAACCGCTTCGTGAATTTCGGATTGTTTAACATTGGGGCTGTGTTGTGTTGATAGCACTACTGCATCGACTGCAACCGGTTGACCATTTTCATAACGCAAAGTGACCTGACTTTTGGCATCAGGGCGTAGCCATGGCAGAGAACCGTTTTTGCGCAATTGTGCTTGTTTTTCAACTAAACGATGCGCATAAAAAATCGGTGCTGGCATTAATACCGAGGTTTCATTGGTGGCATAACCAAACATTAACCCCTGATCACCTGCACCCAATTCTTTAGTGTCTTTTTCATCAACACCCATCGCAATATCAGAAGATTGTTTGCCGATAGCATTTAACACCGCGCAACTGGCGCCATCAAAACCGACATCGCTGGAGTTATAGCCAATATCCAAAATCACCTGACGAATTAAATCCTCCAAGTCGACATAAGTGGAGGTGCGCACTTCACCCGCGACAATCGCCATACCAGTTTTCACTAAAGTTTCAACGGCAACACGTGCGTTGGGATCGTCTTTTAAAATTGCATCCAGAACAGCATCAGAAATTTGATCTGCCATTTTATCGGGATGACCTTCTGAAACGGATTCAGAGGTGAAGACGGAATATTCGGACATGATTTTTTCCTTCATTAAATAAAAATTAATGCTTAAAAATTTCACCCCCTCCTAACCTCCCCCTTGGCAAGGGGGAGGAACTTGACTCCCAGCTTGCTACAAAGTGAAATCTGTTCCCTCCCTTGCCAAGGGGAGGGTCAGGGTGGGGTGATGCTTTACAAATTCGGTTTAAAAAACTGCCTTAACTGAATTTGAAATCCATTTCGCAGTGCAAAATAAACACTTTGTCCTTCATCCAGTTTTGCGGCTTTGGCCCAGCGTGAAAAATC
>CAMLRJ010000273.1 GCA_946482345.1 uncultured Cellvibrio sp. | reverse complement strand
ACAGAACCAATTCCCCTCTCCCCTTGTGGGTGTGGGGCCGGGGTGTGGGGTAAAACTCCAAAAGAAATTCAATCTTCCAAATCAAACATATTTAAAAAGAACTTAATGCAAAAAATCATCCGCCAACGCAAAACGTTTGAAAACACAGAGTTTCCACAAACAATTCCTCCGTTACTACAACGCATCTATTCCTCTCGTGGCATCAAACACGAAAACGAATTGCAATATTCACTCGCGCAATTATTAAAACCCAACTTTAAAGGTTTGGATGAAGCTGTTGCAATTTTGGCGGATGCCGTAGTTGCACAAGCGAAAATTATGATCATTGGTGATTTTGATGCGGATGGTGCAACCAGTAGCGCGTTGGGTGTGTTGGCGTTACGTGCGATGGGACTAAATAATGTGGATTTTTTAGTGCCCAATCGTTTTGAGTTTGGTTATGGATTAACGCCGGAAATTGTTGCGGTGGCAGCGGCGCAAACACCGGATGTGATTATCACAGTCGATAACGGAATATCGAGCATCGAAGGAGTGAATGCGGCGCGCGAATTGGGAATTGCGGTGATTATTACTGATCACCATTTACCGGGAGAATTTTTACCTGACGCTGATGCCATAGTGAATCCCAACCAACCCGGTTGTCCTTTCCCGAGTAAAAATTTGGCGGGTGTTGGTGTTATTTTTTATGTGATGAATGCACTGCGTGCAGAATTGCGTTCAATGGGTTGGTTTGCGGAAAGTGGAATTGCTGAACCCAATATGGCGAGTTTTTTGGATCTGGTTGCATTGGGCACGGTGGCTGATGTGGTGCCGCTTGATCACAATAATCGTGTGTTGGTGGCTCAAGGTTTGGCGCGCATGCGTGCAGGCCATGCAAGGCCGGGAATTAATGCGATGCTGGAAGTTGCTGGTAGAACGCCGAATAAATTGGTCGCCAGCGATTTGGGTTTTGCCATAGGTCCGCGTTTAAATGCGGCTGGTCGATTGGATGATATGTCGCTGGGTATTCAATGTTTATTATGTGAAACCCCTGCGTTAGCTCGCGAGATGGCATTGCAATTGGATGAATTAAATCGTGATCGCAAAGCGATTGAATCCGGTATGCAGCAAGAAGCAATGCGCATGCTGCAAAAACAATTGTACATGGATGAAAATAATTTGCCCTGGGGTTTATGCTTGTTTGATGAAACCTGGCATCAGGGGGTGATAGGTATTTTGGCTTCGCGTATTAAAGATAAATATCACCGCCCGACAATTGTTTTTGCTGATGTTGGTAACGACGAAATTAAAGGTTCCGCACGTTCCATTCCCGGATTACACATTCGCGATGCGCTTGATGCTGTTGCTAAAAAACACCCTGAGTTATTACAAAAATTCGGTGGTCATGCAATGGCTGCGGGCATGAGTTTGTTACGTAAAGATTTTGCAGCTTTTACACAAGCGTTTGATGACGAAGTGCGCAGACAATTACAGGAAGAAGATTTGCAAGCGGTGATTCAAACGGATGGTGAATTAACATCCGACGAACTCAACATGCAATTAGCCAATCAATTGCGCGATGCGGGCCCTTGGGGACAGCATTTTCCCGAGCCGGTATTTGAAGGTGATTTTTTTGTTCTGCAACAAAAATTGGTTGGCGATAAACATCTGAAATTGATGTTATCGCAAGACCAGCAGCAGGCGGGTTGGATAGAAGCTATTGCATTTAATATTGATCCAACACTTTGGCCAAATAATGCAATCAAAAAAATTCATGCAGTTTATAAATTGGATATAAACGAATATCGCGGTAATTATTCGTTACAGTTATTGATTGATTATTTGCAAGCTTGTTAGGCAAATCCGCCGCCGTCTTTCAAAAACGGCAACAAACGCAAACTGATTCGCCTGGGTCGAAAATTCAATAAACGCTCAATCGTAATTTTCGGAGTTAGATGCTAAGCGCTTGCGTATGGCGTCTATTACAAAATTATGGCGCTAACATTTTTTCCAACACAGGTAACACATTTGCCAATAACTGTGGCTGCGCAGCTTCTGTGGGGTGTATACCATCGTTTTGCATTAATTCGGAATGAGTGGCAACGCCTTCCAATAAAAAGGGCACCAGTGACAATTCATATTCGTCTGCTAGTTGCGCATAAATTGCGGCAAAAGATTGCGTATAACGTTCACCATAATTGGGTGGAATTTGAATGCCGACCAATAAAGTTTTTGCGCCAGTTTTGTCGATCATTTTGATCATCTCGTTGAGATTTTTTTTGATCATGGCAATCGGTTGTCCGCGCAATCCATCATTGCCACCCAATTCCAAAATGACAATCTGTGGTTGATGGCTTTTCAACAGTTGGGGTAATCGCGCTTTGCCGCCGGTTGTAGTTTCGCCGCTCACACTGGCATTAATGATCTTGATTGAATTTTTTTTCGTTAATGCTTGGTCGAGCAACGCTACCCATCCTTTTTCCACATTAATACCGTAACCTGCGCTCAGGCTGTCGCCCAACACCAGAATGCGAGTTTCATTTGCATGGGAGTAACTGACAAATGTCACAAGAAGTAAAAACAAGTAAATTCTGAAACGGTGCATAGAGTTGATACTCCTAAATCACTAGAATGAAATCCAATTGAGCAAGTTATACGTCCAACGAGTCAATAGAGTACAGATTTATTTCACATCAGGAAATAGCATGACAGATTCCATCGAACGTCCCGCAATTGTTGAAGCAAAAGCCATTACCAAACG
Source organism: uncultured Cellvibrio sp. (assembly GCA_946482345.1). The sequence continues at coordinate 2,672 of CAMLRJ010000273.1, read as the reverse complement.
AGTTGAAACACAAGAAGGCGAACTGGTGATACTGCATCCAGTTGATCTTGTCGTTGCACAAGGTGAATCACTCGCAATTACCGGTGCATCGGGTTCAGGTAAATCAACATTATTAGGTATTTTGGCAGGTTTGGATTTGCCGACAACCGGCGATGTGATTATCAATCAACAAATCATTACCAATATGGATGAAGAGGGTAGAGCAAAAGTCCGCGCAGATTATGTTGGGTTTATTTTTCAATCTTTTCAATTGCTGCCTGGTTTGACTGCGTTGGAAAATGTAATGCTACCGCTGGAATTGCGCGGCGATAAACAAGCCAAAAGCAAAGCTGAAAACTTTTTAACGCGCGTGGGCTTGGCACAACGCTTTCAGCATTATCCACAACAATTGTCCGGTGGTGAGCAACAACGTGTGGCGATTGCCCGTGCATTTGCGTGCGAACCCAAAATTCTGTTTGCCGACGAACCGACTGGTAATTTGGATTCACATACAGGCGAAAAAATTATCGAATTATTATTTTCGCTAAATGCTGATCAGGGAACTACGCTGATTTTAATTACTCACGAAGAACGATTGGCACAACGCTGTCAGCGCCGTATTCAATTAGCAGCAGGTGAGTTGGTTGCAAATGAAAATTCCCCAATCAATACACTCTCTTTCAGACACGCCGTGGATACATCCCTGTAGGCTTGACGAAAAAATCCCTTTTTTCGACAGTCTGAAACAGAGTGTATTGGTTGCTTGAGTTTGCAATAAACAGGATTAATTATGTTGTCTTTTCATTTGTTAAAACGAAATTGGCGCAGCGGTGAATTAAAACTGCTTAGCTTGTCGATTGTTCTCGCTGTTACAGTCCTAGCCGCCATTTCTGTTTTTACCTCACGTTTGCAATCCACATTAATTAACGAAAGCAATTCGGTATTGGGTGCTGATGCGGTTATTAGTGGATCAAAACCCCATACTCCGGAATGGGAATCGCTAGCAGAGCAAGGCAATGTAAAACATACTCGCTCCGCCCATTTTTCATCAATGGTGTTTGCCGGTGATGAAATGCATTTGGCGTCTGTGAAAGCGGTGGATGCGCGTTATCCGCTTCGCGGTCATTTCGAAATCAGCAAGCAAGCTTTTAATTTCGAGCAATCAGCGATTGAAAAAGTATTTCAAGGCCCCGCGCAAGGTGAAGCCTGGGCGGATTCGCGTTTATTGCCCTTGTTAAAAATTAAATTGGGCGATCAGGTATATGTTGGTGAATTACCTCTGAGAATTACTCACGTAATGATTGCAGAGCCTGACAGTTCCAGTCCGTTTAGTATGTTCGGTGCAAGGCTCTTGATGAATTATCAGGATTTGCCCGCAACCAAAGTGATACAACCCGGTAGCCGTATCGATTACAAATGGTTGTTAGCGTCGGAATCGCAAACTGATTTGCAAAATCTGTTGGAAGAATTAAAACCCCAATTAAGCCAACACCAACGCATTCGCGATGTAAATGACTCGCAAGAAAGAGTCGGGCGCACCTTGCAAACCAGTCAGCAATTTTTATTGTTGACCGCGGTAATCGCGGTATTGCTCGCTGGCGTCGCCATTTCAATTGCAGCACGACAATTTTCGGATCGTCACACAGATCAGGTTGCCTTGATGAAAAGTTTGGGTGCATCGGCATCCAAAGTGCGTCAACTTTATTTTTTCCAATTATGTATTTTGGCTGCGATTGCCTCGGCAATAGGTTTGGTAATCGGCGAAGCCATGCAACAACTGATTGCTATATCGGTACAACAGGCTTATCAAATTCGCTTGGGTGATGCACAGTGGATGGCATATTTACGCAGCTATGCCAGTGGCTTTATTTGCTTGATTTGTTTTGCTTTACCTGCGCTTTGGTATTTGCCTTCGGTATCACCACTGAAAATTTTACGCCGCGAATTAAAAGTGTTGCAGCCACAAATTTGGATGCAAGGCATTTTTGCACTGGTTGCAGTCTTGCTGCTAATCATGATGTTCAGCCGCAATATGAGTTTGGCGCTAACGCTTTGTGCAGGCTTGGCAGTAGTGGTTCTGGTGAGTCTGGTGGTTGCTGCAATTTTATTGTGGTTGGCAAAAAAACTGATCAAACAATTAGGTGGTTATTGGCGTTTGGCTTTCGCGGCTATTTTGCGTAAACCCGGCCAGAGTTTGATTCAAATTATGGTGTTCTCGATTGCCATTATGTTGCTTTACACCTTGGTGATTGTGCGCACCTCTTTAATCGAAGAATGGCGAGTGCAAATTCCGCCGGATGCGCCCAATCACTTTTTGGTGAACATTCCACCAGAAAGCATGCCGTCGATTGAACAAATTTTGCAAAACAATCAGGTAAAACCTGAACCTGTCTACCCCATGATGCGTGCGCGCCTCACGCAGATTAATGATCTGGATACCACTGAAGAACAAAAAGCGCTTAGCAATGCACTGCGCCGTGAATTAAATATTACTTTCGCCAGTACATTAGCAGAAGATAATAAAATTACTCAGGGCGAATGGTGGGACAAATGGCAGCGCTCTGAAAAAAATATTCCCGGCGTTTCTGTTGAAGAAAACACAGCCAAGGAAATTGGTTTAAAACTTGGCGATAAACTAACTTTCTCTATTGGTGGATTAATTCTACATGCTGAAGTGTCCAGTTTCCGCAGTT
>CAMLRJ010000272.1 GCA_946482345.1 uncultured Cellvibrio sp. | reverse complement strand
GAACCGATTAGTGGTTTGCCTAGCATTGAAGTGCGAGGCCAGGGTGGATTATTGGATGTAGTACTGGCACCGGATTTTGCAACCAGTAACAAAGTTTATTTCAGCTACACAGAACCGGGCGAAGGTGGCAACAGCACCGCTGTGAGCTACGGAACATTAAAAAATAATCGACTGGAAAATGTTACGCGCGTGTTCAGTCAAAAACCCAAAGTGAATAGTGGCGCCCATTTTGGTTCGCGTTTGATTTGGCGAAAAGATGGCACTTTATTTATCACACTGGGCGATCGATATGAACGCAAGGATGAAGCACAAACATTAAATACCCATCATGGAAAAGTCGTCAGAATAAATGCTGATGGCTCAGTGCCAAAAGACAATCCTTTTATCAATACACCAAACGCTTTACCGGAAATCTGGTCTTATGGCCATCGCAATGTGCAAGGCGCAGCTTTGCATCCCGTCACTGGCGAATTATGGACCGGCGAGCACGGCCCACAAGGTGGTGATGAAATCAATCTTGATCTACCTGGAAAAAACTATGGATGGCCAGTGATTACTTACGGTGAAAATTATGGCGGCGGAAAAATTGGTGACGGGTTACTAACCAAAACCGGAATGGAACAGCCACTGTATTATTGGGTGCCATCCATAGCCACTGCTGGATTTATTTTTTATACAGGTGATGAATTTCCGGAATGGAAAAATAATATTATTTTGACTGCTTTAGCTGGAAAAACCCTGGTGCGACTGGTTACTGATGGCAATAAAATTATTCGCGAAGAAAGATTATTCAGCAGAGAAATCAATCAACGCATCCGTTCTATCGCGCAAGCAAAAGATGGAACGCTCTATTTCATTACGGATGAAGCCAAAGGCGGCATTTATCATATCGAACGCGATTGATTTTTTTATTTCATGTATTTATTTGTTTATGGCACCTTGCGTAAAACAGCTTCGGCTCGCGGTAATAACGACGCACACCAGCGCTTTCTTTCTCAAGCGCTTTATTGCGGTACTGCATCGGTCGCCGGGCAATTGGTGTCGCTTGGTGCCTATCCCGCATTAATATTGAATGATCAGGCAATACATCGTGTAAAAGGCGAAATTTTTAAAATCGCAGAAAAGGATTTACAACAGCTGGATGCCTATGAAGAGGTAGATCCTCATTCAAGCCATAACGAATATCAACGCATACAAAAAGACGTTATTGCCGATTGTGGCAAGCGCTATTCTGTCTGGGTATATGTTTTAAATAACAATGCAGGCAACAATACAGACAACTATGAAGTGATTGAATCGGGGGACTGGTGCGCTTAAGGAAAGCACGCGGCATTATAAAATGCTGCGTGCTCATCAAACCTTCAAACCTTATTGTGAAACAGCTGCTTCTGTTTCGACTGGCGCGTCGGTCGGAGTTTCAACCGGTGCAGCAGGCGCAGCATCACGGCTATACACTATTTTATTAGTGCCGCCATCACAGCTACCTACCACTTTTTGATCGCCCACATCAGCGTTGGCAACAATCGTCAGGCTATAATTCTTAACGCCTTTCGCATCCAACTTATCAGCAATTTCATTTTTTAATTCGCCGCAGGGTTTAAACGCAAATGCATTTAAAGACAAGGCGAACAAACCAACCATCAGTAACACTTGTTTCATATTAATCTCCTGATCAATGAGCTAAATTAATTTTTTATAGACGTTTAAACTTTTTCGAAACACAGGCCAGTGATGTAAATGCAAACATGAGCACCAAGCCTTAATGCAGGACAAGTATTCAAACAGCATGCAGAATCTAGTGGAATCAAGCGGGAAAGTCTATCTCCCACCCGGGATAATGTTAACTATGGCGTAAGCTGATCAGTAACGATATATTGCCCAAGCCAATCGACATAACCAATACGAATCCTATGCCAAGATATACCGCCCTCAGTGAGAACCCTGACACAGATTTTCACAAGCCATCGACCAAACCCCAAACCGGAATTCTATTAGTGAATTTGGGGACACCTGATGATCCTTCTGCCTCTGCGGTACGACGATATTTGGCAGAATTTTTATCTGATCCAAGAGTGATTGAGGTTCCGCGTTTGATTTGGTGGTGCATTTTGCACTGTGTAATTTTGCGAATTCGCCCAAAGCGATCAGCCGCACTCTACAAATCCGTTTGGACAGAAGAGGGCTCGCCTTTGATGGTGATATCCAAACGCCAAACAGTCGCAATTCAAGCGGCGCTGGGTGAAACAGTTTCAGTTAAATTGGCCATGCGTTATGGCAATCCGTCGATTAAATCTGTGCTGGATGAATTTCAACAAGAAGCGGTACGGAAAATTATTGTATTGCCGCTTTATCCACAATATGCAGGACCAACAACCGGCTCAACTTTTGATGCGATTGCAGATGCATTAAAAAAATGGCGCTGGGTGCCCGAGCTACATTTTATCAATCAGTATTGCGATAAACCTTTGTATGTTGAGGCGCTCGCAAATTCAGTACGCGATTATTTGGATACTCACGAAAAACCACAAAAAATTATTTTTTCTTATCACGGAATACCAAAACGTTATTTAACTGCCGGTGATCCTTATTATTGTTTCTGCCAAAAAACCACGCGTCTGGTGCAAGAAAAATTAGGTTTGGATAAAGACGATTGCATTACCAGCTTTCAATCGCGCGTCGGTCGTGAAGAATGGTTAAAGCCCTATACTGATGAATTGCTGGCAGAATTGCCTTCCAAAAATATTAAAAAAATCGCGATTCTCTCACCCGCATTCAGCGCGGATTGTTTGGAGACTTTGGAAGAGCTCGCTGTTGAAAATCGCCACAATTTTCTTAGCGCCGGTGGTGAAGCTTATGATTACATTCCAGCATTAAACGATAGGCCGGATCATATAAAAGCCTTGGTTGAATTGATTGAGGAACGGATTTAAACGAACCAAATGTAGCAAACCCCAACAAAATTTTAAATCGAGATCCAGTGTTGGGGTTTACACCCCAACCTACAAAAACCGAATTACATAGCCTGCAAAATATTTTTCTTTTTCCTCGCATCAATTATCGACACCAACCTGCAGGATACACAATCGGTTGAAGCCATTTTTTTAATGGCGTCTTCATTAAATCCGAAATACCAGCGCAGGGATCTTTTCTCGTCCATATAAAGGCCCAGTTGCACATAGGTGCCGTCGTCAAGATTTTCATCGACTAACTTGCATTCAGCGTTATTGGCTTTTTTACATTCGGTGAGCGCTGTGGACTTGGCAACGGCCAGATCATCATGGCCCATTGAGATGGCTAATTTTTCATTGGCTTGGGATTTTTTTGGCCAAGCCATTGCGAGATATCCCCTGACTCGCATAACCGGCGAATCTACCACCAATTCGCGTGGTGTTTTTGCGTCGAAGATATTAATCAGGCTGCATTTGTCTCCGGTTTTTTTGCATGCATTTTTCATTTGTTTTTCGGCATCGGATTTTGAAAAATCCACCGCCCAGGAAATTAATCCTGTCGAGTTGTTAACAAATTGAATCAAGTGAGTGTTGCCTGTGGTTTGTGAAATATCGCAGTCAACACCCGTATCTTTTTTACAGCGATCCAACAATTGTTTTTTGGTGGCTTCAAAATTTTTGCCGCCGGTGACCAACCAAACTTTGCCTTGCCATTTTGGATCTACCGCCGATTTGGGCCAGCCAACGATGCCATAGCTATAAGTTTCTATTTTTTTCGGCGAATAGCTGTGTGACGGTGGGTAGTGATGTAGAAACTCATCAACTGGCAAGTAAGACGCTTCCACTGCAAATAAATGTTTGATGGTGCAGTTGGGGCGAACACATTGCGTCAGCACATTCTTTTTGGCTTTGGATTTGTCTTCCCCCCAGGCGACATAAAGAAAACCATCAGGCCCCTGGGCAACAGCGATGCTGCTGTTGTATCCGCTGCTGGCGATGGTGCAGCCTGATCCCATCACAGCACTGCAAGCGGCCAGTGCCGCCGCTTCAGCCTCTTTTGCTTCACTGTGTTGCCAACTGGCCCAAACATCGGTCGCATCGGGATGCCATGACACGGCCAAATGATTGGAAACCCAACGGTGCGGTGTGGAATCCTGATATTGCGGCTGCGCCGCTTCAGCCCCCTGACGAATACCATCTTCCATAATTTGCCTTTCCTGCGCGCGTTGCCTGGCCATGTCCTCTTCGTAAGAGGGTTGTGCGTAAGCTATTGATGCCAAAGCGATTGAGCCAACAAAGATCCCGTTGATCAGTTGCATGGTCTTGGATTTTGCTGATGACATTGCAGGTTCCTTTTGAGTGTTATGGGTGATGAATGATGGATTGAAGCTAGCTTAAAACTTATAGCCTGATTGTTAAATTTTGTCCTGAACAAAACCAACTTCAAATCTGTATAATCAGCGCTCCTTGCGATCTGGCATTGAAATTTTTTCAGTCAGCCCCACTTCGATTTGACCACAGGAAGCTTATTCGTGAATTTTTTTGTTTTTATCGCCCAGGAGTGGATCCTGGTCAGTGTGTTGATTGTACTGGTCTACTTTTATTATTGGCGTGAGAGGAGCAAAAGCGGCCTGCCGCTCTCGGCTCATGAAACCACCTTGCTGTTGAACAAGGATGCAGCACTGATTGTAGACTTGCGGGAAGCGGCAGATTTTCGCGCCGGGCATATAGTGAATTCACTGAATATCCCCTACAACAAAATCATTACGGATACTTCCGAATTGGCGTCGCACAAAGACAAAATTTTAATTTTGGTGGACAAGCTTGGACAACATGCAGGCACTGTAGGACGCAAATTAGGTAAAGAAGGATTTCAAGTGCGTCGCCTGAGTGGTGGTATCTCGGAATGGCAAGCGCAAAATCTGCCATTGTCCAAAGGTAAAAAATCCTGACGGAATTATCATGCCGCAAATTATTATGTACACCACTGCGATTTGTCCTTATTGCAACAATGCAAAAAAATTGTTGCAACAAAAAGGCGCAACCTGGGAAGAAATTCGTGTGGACATCCAGCCTGGATTGCGTGAAGAAATGATGGAAAAAAGTGGCCAGCGTACCGTGCCACAAATTTGGATCGACGATTTTCATGTGGGCGGATTTACCGATCTCTGGGCTTTGGACAAAGCAGGAAAATTGGATCCGCTACTGAAAGCAAAATAAAAATCTACTAGACGAGAACAATATGACTGAAGAAAAAACCCCGGCATTTGCCATTCAACGTATTTATTTGAAAGATATTTCGTTTGAAACCCCTATGGGTTTGGAAGCATTTACCAAAGCATTTAAACCCGCTATTCAACAGGATATGAATATTCAGGTTGCACAAGCAGGTGATGATGTATTTGAAGTGGTGTTGTTATTAACAATTACCGCTCGCATAGATAACCGCGCGGTATTTCTGGTTGAA
>CAMLRJ010000271.1 GCA_946482345.1 uncultured Cellvibrio sp. | reverse complement strand
CAAGAATTTTCGTAATTAAACTATATGGCCTGTCTGTTTTACCATTTGCCAACATTCTCAGGCTTTCATGAACTCGCAGCGGTTTGTTGGTATCAACTTCTGGAATCCGCAGTAATTTTTTATGGTCAGTTGATGTATTTAAAAATGCAATTTTCGTTACGTTGGTTAAATAAATAGAAGAGAAATTTTCAATTGTTTTTTTCTTGTCTTGATCATTGCCAAGATTAATACTACTTTCCAATCCACCATACAGATCGTAATAGGCTTTTTCCCATTTTTTATAGGCTTCTGCTGCTTCTTTTTGCTTGCTAACCAAATAGTTTTTTATTAGATCCATATCAATCTCTGGTAAATCCATCAACTTTGGATGGTAATCATTTTGATTAACTGCAACCAAAATTCTGAATCTGTCGCGTGCACCAGAAGATAAATCGATAACGCCACGGCTCAATTCGTTTTGTAATATTCCTTGTACCGAATTTTCCGGAATAGGTAATATTTCGATCTGTAACCCATCGGCGTTGAATTTCAATTCCGGACGCGACCATAAAACAGGATTAGCCGCTTGCTTGCCGGCTAAATGATTAACCAATTCAGCAGGAAACTTTCCTGCTGCCGGTAAATAATTGATATCCAATAATTGATTCAAATTGTGAGCACTATTGATTTCAGCAGCATCGCCATCCAAACGAAACCGTGATGCCGAATTGAGAATGCTATGCCAATAATCCATAAGCGTGAAATGAACCGGGTTTTCACGAGCAAGAAACCGTCCGGCAATTGTGTCTATCCACTCAGGCTTATTGTCTTTTATTTTGACCAATGCCAATTTTATTTCATCAGGATAATCACCAAAGGATTCCATCTCGATTATTTGCTGCAGTATGGTGACAGCAATTCGTTGGCGACTTGCATTAATCTGATCTTCAGGAAACCACACTGGCTGCAATGTCACTTGCGCCAGAGTTTCCAATCGGGTATCTCGTAATGGGTTTAATTCTGTGCGGGTGTGGGGATCTTGCTTTTGTGCCTCTTCAAATATCAGGATAGTGCGACGCAAGCTAAGAAAATAAATACCGTCATCAATTTTTTGCAATAAGGATTGTTCAGCTAAATATTGTTCATACAAATCTTGCCAGTAAAAACGAATCGGCAAACGATTGGTAATCGCCTTTCCGGAAAAACTGATTCCGATTCCTGGATTAATTTGTATAGCTTCTTTGCTTATGTTTTCGGGCAACACCAAATCAAGCCCCTGAACAATACCTGGCGTTCGTCCAACCAATAAATCTTCGCATCGCTCATCAACATAAACTTGCATCAAATCAAATTCCTGTTCCGATAAAGTTCGGCCGGGAATGTAATTAAGACGATTGGTATTGTTATCTGCAATTACGGGTGAAATGGTGATGTATGATTTACTCATAATGATGCCCCTACTCAAAGCTGCAAATCAATTTCAGCCCACTCATTGCGCAGGGCGACGGAAATTTTGAAACGATTATTAGTAGAAGCCACCCCCAACCCCAAGGGAAGATTTTTTTCCACAAGCTTCAGAACAAACTCAAGGAATTCAGGCAATTTTTCACTTTCAATAATTCCAGGTAAGGTTGCCCATAAAAGCGGTTGATAATTTTCGCCGACAACCGCTTTCAACTGACTTAATGGTTTTAATAAACCCGAATCAGCTGACACCGCATTTTTGATTGCAGCGCGATGCTCATCGGCAATATCCAGACTAGCTGGCAAGAGTTGGGTTATCTTCAATACTTTTATCTGGTTTATTGCGGTAGGTGAGAAGCGTAAAATCCGTGATTTTTCAGCCATTTTTTGCCAGGCTTCACCTAACTCATCCGGAAATTCCAATTCTTTTACCAGAATCAACATGGATTCCAGATAACCGCTGCTTCTATTTTTGATCAGAATTTGTATCGCTTTATCCTGAAGTTTATTATTGAAAATAAAGCCCAGACTTAACCAGTTAAGATCATCAAATTGTGGATGCATCAGCGATAACAATTGTATGAGCTGTGGCTGCCAATCAGGATTTTGCTCAACTTCTTTGATGACCATTTGTTGGCTATCCAATGCCTTATCGTCACTGGCACCGCGCAATTTGGATAAAACCGACAGTTTTTCCAGCCTGATTTCCTGTGAATTCCATAAACCGGAAATAAATTCCTGCAAACTCACCAGCTGACTTTGCAGTGAAGTTAATTGCTGTTTCAATTGTTCAGCATCCGTATCCGGCACTGTACCGCCAGACTCCAGCTCTTTTATTTTTTTCTTTAATTCATCCACTTCTGTTTGCAATGCTTTCTGCACATCCAGCAACTTCTTGTTTTCAGTAATGGCTGCTGCCAATTCCTCTTTGGCTTTTTTCAATTCATCGCCTTTTAATAGATTCAGTTCCGTTGTTAACTGAATAATGTCTTCCTGCAGATTTTTCGATTTTTTATCCAATTCTTCATTAAGCTTTTCAAAGGCACCAACAGTTGCTTCAACTGTTTCACTGGCTTTTTGCACCAGTTCTTTTTCTTCTTCGAGATGACTGTTATTACCTTTCTTTAAATCATCTATTTGAGATAAAAGTTCTTTAATTTTTTCATTAAACTCATTTTCTTTTTTTCTGTTCCTTAATTCTGAATCGCGCAAGCGTCTTGTAAAAATGTTGATATCAAAGCTAGCCGTCGTACTCAAAACCGGCAAACTCTCATAATCACCTGAAGCCAGCACTACAGCACTCACCTGGGTTTCAGCTGCTCTGACAGGCCTGCGCAAATAGATAATTTTCTGTGCTGAATCCCAGACTTTTTGCCAGATATTCACTTCATCCTGTGGCTTTTGTTGTTTATAGGGGCTCAATAGAGTTTCATCCAGATGCGGCAGAAGTGCATCGCCCCTGTGTTCCAATCTTCTGGCAATTACTGAAAAATTCAGATCATCCAATACAACTGCAATCAAAATATCGACATCTTTATCTGTTTGCAGATCAATGGGTTCCAATTCCAAACTTTGCTGAATCAAAGATGGCAAATCATCTGCACGAACTGGCGAAATACTGACTTCAAATTGTTCCGGAAAATAATGTTGGTAGGCGTTGATGGGATCAATAGCTAACTTGGGTAATGAACCTACAGGCGGCAACACCGAAAAATAACGCGAAGCCAAAAATTTATCCTGATTCGCCGTGGAATTTCGCAACGACAAAATATCAGAAAATAATTCTTCGTAATGCGCATATAAATCCTGCTGCACATAATTCAATGCTTGCACACTGCGGAAAGGACGGCGCAATAAACCTTTGTCAAACCATTGCGCTATACCGTATTCAACGCCTAATACACCCAGCGCAACGGCATCTTCTCCTATTACCTGAGGCTGGCCCACAGTGCCTAACAATAATTGTCGAACCAGTAATGCACGAATATAAACTGAAACTTCTTGTGCAGAAATTCTCTGAATTTTTTCAAGCGGCAGATTAATAGGTAATTTGACTAACGCAAATTGCACACCTTCTGCATAAGCATTGAAATGCAAACCCCTCTCGGCTTCCAGATCACGTGGATAAATTTCTGCAGAACCTGTACCTTTTTCTGCATAACGAACCACAACAACATACAAACCCGGTTCAAGTGAACGAAACCCCGGGTTCATTCCATGAATCACAGCAGCATCGGTTAAATTCAATTCCAATTTTTTCGATTCCAACTCCAACACCCGACCCGATGGGGTAACGGCTAAACCACCCGATATTTCAAGATGACGATTGGCTTTAAGCGTGACATCAAATCCACGCACAATCCCCTGCCCCAATGCACGGCCTACTTCGCGCAAACGTTCATCCAAATAAAATTGATCGCGTGTTAAATCAGATGCACGTAACAAACGTCCATCGTAATAATGCGTACGCGATAATTTGGGATCAAGACTGGAAACACTGCTGATAGTTTTCTGCGTGTCGTATGTTGCCATTGGGCTAAAAGGATTTTCCGATAAACTCATGATGGCATCTCCTCCTGGGCAAGCCAGGCCAATTGATCGGGAGTAGTAATGAAAGGACGAATCAAATTATTGAGCGTTATTTTTTCAGGATTGAGCATCAATTGAATGGATTCAGTGCCATCACCGGCAGTTACCACTTCAGCAGGAATTTCTATGCTGGCCAATAGCACTCTGGCTAACTCGTCGTAAGCACCTTTTAATTCCAACGCGCCAACTTCATTGGTTAATCCATACAATAATTGTGATTGCAGTACTTTTAATTGTCGCTTCTTGCCGGTTTGTGCTTCGACATATTTTTTTTCATCTTCAGTTAAAAAACCCAATTCGTCATCTTCATCAACTGGTTTCATTTTTAAACCGGCGCGATAAAACGAATTCGGCAGTTGGTCAGGTGCACCGGCAATAATCTCTAATAAAATTCCATCGCGTGCGCGACTGGGTTGAACCGCATCAATACCCGCATTCACTTTACGTGTCATTACCGGTTGCAATCCTGATGAAGCGGCTTGATAACGCGCCGTAATACAAAGCTGAACCGATTTTTTTCCATCGACTTCATGCAAACCGGAATTGAGAAAACTATTGTTTTGCAACTGCAACCAATCACGTAAATTGACACAATAAGGTTCGTAACTCAGCAGCTCACGCCCCAAACCATCTATAGCGATACCCGGTGTAACCACCAGACGAATACTTTGATTATTTTCATCGCTAAACACATTGGGCGGAATCATTTTTACCAAAAGCCCGAGTAATGTTCCGGCACCCTGAAACCAATATTGCAAACGATTCACACGTTGGCGGTGATAGGACTGCTCTGCACGGGTTGCTTCGAGCCCCAACAACATACCGGCTTCATAATTCACGCGCTCCAGAGGTTTATGCATTTCCAAATCTATTTCCGGATTTTCAGCAAGTTTCGCGCTACTCATAGATTGCCTCCTGTTATGTGTTCACCAAAAATGTGATGCATGGGTGAAAAGCTGGCTTGATTTCGCATAATGCCTTCACGTCCCAACCAGGTATCATCCAACACAACTTGTCTTGCTGCTTCTGCAACTTGCAAATAAGTGTCAATACCCAATAAAGGTGAAAGGCCGAGAATAAAAGGTTTATCCGTTTTAATCAGTTTGCACTCAAGTGACACAGGCACATAATCAATCACTATTTGATTGATGCCCGCTATGTGTGGAAATGCATCTTCATGAACTACAATACTGATGCGATTGGCATAGTGATCCAAAAATTTTTCTTCGATCAAACGATCACTTGCTGACGACAATTCCGGTGCAAGCAGCGTCATAAATTCACGCGAGGTATCATCGCTTAAAAATAAACTGTCACCGACTATGCTGTTGCCACTTTGTCGTGTGCCTAATGTAAGAGGGTGATCCGCATCATCCATATCAACACCCAGAAT
>CAMLRJ010000270.1 GCA_946482345.1 uncultured Cellvibrio sp. | reverse complement strand
ATCAACATAGTTTGTTGTATTTGATTCGCATGGGCATGCAGCGTTGTGTATTACCTGTTGAACTTTCATTGCGTTGGATTCGTGAAATCCTGGCAGCCGACGAAATCACCGATGTGCGTGAATGTTTTACAACCGAGTTGTTTGCGCTTGGGCATTTACCCTTGGCCTGGTCTGCTCGATGTTTTACCGCAAGATCTGAAGGCAAACCTAAAGATGAATGCAATCTCTGCTGTAAACATTATCCTGATGGTCGCCAGGTCAGCACTCAGGAAGGCGATCAAGTTTTCAGGCTGAATGGCATTCAAACCCAATCGGGGTTTCGATACAACTTGATCAACGATCTTGAGAGCTTATCGGGGTTGATTGATGTGCTCCGATTGAGTCCGCAATCGGAAGGTACTTTTGAGTGGATTGAGAAATTTAGAACCCGATTGCACCAGTCGGTTCCATTTGAGTTGGACGATTTTGATTGCAATGGTTATTTACATGGGCAATCCGGCAACGCACGTGTTAATCAATCACGCTAATGTCGATAACTACTATGTCGTTATTTGATAATCTTCTGGTCGTTGTTTTGGCGGGTGGGCGTTCCTCGCGTATGGGGGGAGGGCACAAATGTTTATTGCCTTTGGGCGACAAACTAATTATTCATAGAGTCTTGGACAGCATTGACAAAAAAGTTCGACATGTCGCTCTCAGTATTTCTCCTGATTCCGATATTGCAGCACACCTATCCCAGTCAAGATTTGCTTGCTCAATTTATAACAATTTTACATATCTGGAGGATGACTATCCCGCGTTTAGTGGACCCTTGGCAGGCATTACCACTGCAATTCACCATGCAAAAAATCATACACTTGATTGGGTTGTTAGCGTTTCGGCGGATACGCCATTCCTGCCTGACAATTTGATAGAAAAATTACTGGATACTGTTAGTCGGAGTTCAGCACTCATAGGAATCGCCCGTTCTAATAGTCAAACGCATCCCGCCTGTGGTATCTGGCATGCATCTCTGTATCCAATGTTTAATCAGTTGCTGGTGCAAAATCAGTTTCGCAGTTTGCATCAATTACTGACATTGGCTCCTTCAATAAACGTCGATTTCAGCTGTGTTGAGTTCGATCCTTTTTTTAACATTAATACCCCTGCCGATTTCAGCATTGCAAATGCCATTCTTGATATTCAATGGAATCCACCTACCTATAAAGATACTAATCCGGCACAAACTAAAGTGGATTTTCAACATCAATAGCCAAATCAAGTAGTTATCGATTTTACGACTACCTATAAATAGGTAATGCATTATTTGCGCTGTGTTCTTCGGGTGGTTTGCGATTTTCGAAGCCGCTAATATCCAGGTGTCCGGGGAAATATTCCAGACAAAATAGTTTTGTAGTTTTACCATCAAATGAAATTTGGAAATTTATATGGCAACACAAACATACAAGGCATGGTCGATTGTTATTGCAAGTACGTTTTCATTCACCATTTGTTTTATGATCTGGATGATGTTTGCGGTTATCGGTATTCCGATCAAAGACATGTTGTCTTTAAACGAAACCCAGTTTGGATTGTTAATCGCAATGCCCGTGTTAACCGGATCCTTAATTCGTTTGCCAATGGGGATGTGGACGGATAGATTTGGCGGTCGAATTGTATTTTTTATTTTGATGTTATCAACCGTCATTCCTATATGGTTGATTTCCTATGCAACAGCCTATTGGCAATTTTTAGTATTGAGTTTATTTGTTGGTGTGGCTGGTGGTTCTTTTACTGTTGGTATTGCCTATTGTGCACGTTGGTTTCCAAAAAATCGGCAGGGATTAGCAATGGGAATTTTTGGTGCAGGTAACACCGGCGCCGCGGTAACGAAATTAGTGGCACCCTTAATAGTTGTAGCATTTGGTTGGACTTATGTGCCGCAAGCCTATGCAATTTTAATGTTGATTACTGCAATTATATTTTGGTTTTTTACATTCACGGATCCTTCACACAAAGTTGAATCAACTGTGACGATCAAACAACAACTGGCGGTATTAAAAGATCCCAGAGTTTGGCGCTACAGTCAGTATTATTCCATTGTGTTTGGCGGCTACGTTGCTTTGTCACTGTGGATGACTAAATATTATATAGCCGAATATGGTTTCGATTTAAAAATGGCGGCGCTGATGGCAGTGTGTTTTAGTTTACCGGGTGGTGTGTTGCGTGCATTGGGTGGATATTTTTCTGACCGATATGGTGCGCATACAGTGACCTGGTGGGTGCTTTGGATTTCGCTGGTTTGTTTGTTTTTTCTCTCCTATCCACCTACAGAGATTGTGATTACAACTTTGAAAGGTCCAGTGAGTTTACATCTTGGTCTTGGCCCCGTTTCATTTACTGTTTTTATGTTTGCAATGGGCGTGGCCTTTGCTGTTGGAAAAGCCTCAGTCTTTAAATACATTTCCAATGACTATCCCAATAATATTGGAGTAATTTCCGGAATAGTCGGTTTGGCAGGCGGATTGGGTGGATTTATTTTACCGATTTTATTTGGACTGTTGGTTGATCTAACGGGCGTAAGATCATCAGCTTTCATGTTGATGTTCGGGATTATTTGGACATCACTGATGTGGATGTATTTCACTGAAGTCAGACCGGTTCATGCCGAAAAAGAATCCAATCGCAAGTTACATTCAATAGAGGAAAATTAGTGATACTGACACCATGGTTTGATTGATATCAAATCATGTGCCCGATATTTTTTATAGTCTCTTGCAAATTAGTTGTCTGTTGAAATTTCTGCTTGAGAGGTGAGCGACGATGAAAGATAACGAATTGCCATTGGTTTACTCCTGTTCTGGCTGTTCCAACGTAGCGCAACTAGCCAATGATTTGGCTGTTGTATTGGATCGTGAAGGTCACGCAGAGATGTCATGCATCGCAGGCGTCGGTGGCAATATCAAAGGTCTGGTGAAAATCGCAAAATCGGGACGACCTATTTTAGCTATAGATGGTTGCCCGATTGCATGCGTGAAAAACACTCTTGCGTTACATCAGGTAGAACCGCGTTGGCATTTGGAACTTTCTCAATTGGATCTCAAGAAAAAACAGCACACCAGTTGTCAAATTGGCGACATGCACAAAGCGCTGACTGCCGCACATCAGTTATTACAAACTGACAAGGCAAGTAGGGTGAGTTATGTCAACAAAAGCGACTAAACAAATGATTAGCGGATAGACAACTTATAGGTAAGTATTAGCACGAGAACAAATAACAAAAGTGAAATAGTTCGCCAGGCAGCGATAGGGTTCCTTTCCATTAATGGCAACTTTGTTTTATCCAAATACTCCTGGCCTGGTTGTCGCAAGTCATGAATGAACTCGAATATTTCATCATGTCGTTTTATTGGCTGAACACTGGCTGCTTTGTTGATGGCTGCGTCAATCCACTTGGGTAATTCCCGATTTTCGTCCCACAAGCTTCGATAATAAAGTCGCTTTTGCTCAGAAAATGTTTTTGCTTTGGGGACATTTGTGCCGTAGGGATATTTCCCTGAAAGTAAATAGTAGGTGATAACTGCCAACGAATAAAGATCGGATTGTGTTGTTCCTGGCTCACCTAAAAAATATTCGGGAGCGCTATAGAGTGCGGTACCCTTCAAGTAGGTGAGCGGTGAATTATTTTCCGTTTCCTCAATGCCTGATACATACACTGATCCAAAATCAATTATTTTGATAGTTCCATTGGTATCGGTCATTATATTTTCGGGTCGTAAATCCTGATGTAACATTTCCATTCGATGGAAGGCATGAAGTCCTTTGGCTATTTGCTCAATAATTTCCCGAACTTTTTCAAGGCTGGGTTTAGGATTGTCTATTGCCCACTGGGCCAGTGATTGGCCTTCGATAAACTCAAATAATGTATAGAGATAGTTTCGTTTTCGATCTGGTAAATAAGCTTTCAACACATGAGGTGAATGAATTCGGCGTGCAACCCATTCCTCCATCAAAAAATGCTCAACTTCGCTCTCATTCTGTAACAACTCGGTGGAAAGGACTTTAATTGCAACCTTGGATTTTGTCTGGTTATCTTCAGCGAGATAAATATGGCTTCGGTTATTGGTGTGTATCTCTCGCAATATAGTGTAACCGTCGAATTCCATGCGTGGCGCGAGTTTAGGTGGCAGGGGTAATTGGTCAATTTTTAGTTTGACTTCGGTCGTTGCATCTTCTGCAACTTTATTTACGCGTAAAATTTGAATGCTGAGATTGTCATTACTGTTATTCTCAAATGCTTTGCCGAATATTTTTCGCGCGGCTTTGTCCAAGTCTGTTGCATTTTCAAAAATTGTGGATCTGATAAATGCGGGATCGACAAATTCATAAATTCCATCGGTCGCCAGCATAAAATAATCCCCTTTCTTTATTGGAATCTGCTGATAATCCAGATGGCACTCTTCATCCATACCCAATGCTTTACTAAGGCAGCTTTGTTCACTGGAAATCCATAAGCGGTGGTCATGCGTGAGTTGCTCGATACCTTGCTCATTAATTCTGTAAACCCGGGTATCGCCCAAATGAAAAATGTGCGCCGTTTTGTTTTTTAGAATTACAGCGCTAAAAGTACACACATACCCCTTATCTTTTTCATAGCGATAAGGTCCGCGTCGTGTTTGGGTATATAACCAAGAGTTAATTGCCTGAATGACTTTTTCTGCTGATTTTCTTACTGTCCAGGATTCAGCTGTACAGTAATAGTCCTCCAGAAAGTTGTTGACAGCGAGTTCGCTGGCGATGTGGCTCACATCACTGGTGCTGATACCATCGGCCATAACCAGGGCTATGCCTTTTAGTGATTGCGCAACGCCGATGGGTAGTTTTGCACCATGAAAGTCTTGGTTGATTTTTTTTCGGCCCTTATCTGAAAAAGATCCTAATTCAACCTCTAAATAGTTTTGCATGGTTTTAAATCCAAAGAATGGCTTAATTTTAAGCCATTCCGGGGTTATTGGCGTTTTTTGGCGGTTTTCACATGCGTAGAGTAAAGCGTGAGCCCGGTAAATGCCAAACCACCCACAAGGTTTCCTAGCGCAGTTGGAATTTCATTCCAGATAAAGTAATCGGCCACGGAGAAATTTCCACCCATTATGATGCCGAATGGAAACAAAAACATATTAACTACTGAGTGTTCGAAGCCCATAAAAAAGAATAGAAATATGGGCATCCACATAGCAATAACTTTCCCGCTGACTGTGGTTGAAATCATTGCACCAACTACGCCTAAAGACACCATCCAGTTACAGAGCATACCGCGAATAAAAATTGTCATCCAACCATCAAAGCCATATTTTGAATAGCCCAGAGTGCGTGATTCACCAATGCTGCTAACTTTTTCTGCGATGGGGCCTGCATCGGCATTAAAACCATAAGTAAAGATAAACGCCATCATGAACGCAACAGTTAA
>CAMLRJ010000269.1 GCA_946482345.1 uncultured Cellvibrio sp. | reverse complement strand
CCAACACAATAATAATAATCCGTAACCAATTGGTGATCAGGCCAAGCAAGGCTGCCACAATAAAAATACTGATTTTTGTTTTTAAGCTGTAGGGATTAATCAGGCAAAGTAAATAGGCAATCAATAATGAAATGATGAAATAACGCAAGCCGGAACAACCATCGGCAATCACAATCGTTCCCCAAGGGGTCATAAACTGATTATCCTGAACATGTAATGTCAAGTTGGTATAGCCAAGCACCAGCGCAACGACTTTGCTGCTCAGTGTTACCAAAATATCCGTGAAGAGTGACCATATGGGTAAAGCAAAAATAAAAAGTGCCAGCAGAGGCATCAGTGCTACTGCAACACGCCATCCAAAAAAACCGGCTATCAACAATCCATAATTATTGAGTGCAAAAATGTAACCGGGCAGTTGCAGATTGCCCAGTTGTGTAAAACACCAACCAATAGAGTTCAAGAGCAGAGCAATTGATAGAATCCAGGTTGGAGAATGGGTATTGGTCTGGATATAAAAATCCTGTCGCCAGATAAAAAATACAAACAAAGCGAGACAAGCAAAACCGTGGCTCAGGGCTTGATCCCATTTTTGCCACTCATGAATCAGTGCAATACTGCTTGGATAAGTGATGGCTGCACAAAACAACAGCAGCAACAGAATCAGCAGGTTATTTTTCTTTTGTGAGGCTATTAAAAATGACATGGGGCACCTGTTTAGATGCCCCATTATAGTCAAACAGGATTGTTGGTAGCGTTTTAATTAACAACGACGAATGAACTGTATAACCCGGCTACATCAAAGACAGCTATTTCAACGGTCATGGTGCTGACATAATTATTCAAACTATAACTGGTGGTGGAGTTTCCGTTTATTTTGTAGGTGGTATAGGTTGAACTGCCTGCAGCACGCACCCTGATGTCATAGCCACCGATTTCATTCAGTTCCAGATAGTTGCCATTTTCTCTTTGCGTCGGGTGAGACCATTGAATGGTAACGGTTTTGGCCGCGGCACTTGATGCTGTGGAAGATGAGCTTCTGGAGCTGGATATGGATGAGCTTCTTGAACTGGATGATATAGAAGAGCTTCTGCTAGAACTTCTACTGGAGCTTCTTGAGCTGGATATGGATGAACTTCTGGAACTCACAACTACCGCTGCCTGACTTGAACTGCTCACTGCAACCATGGGTGTCGAACTGGATGCGACGGATATGGGTGTAGAACTGCTGACAACCGCCACTACAGAAGCTGTGCTGGATCTGCTGGAGGACTGTGCCTGGGAGCTGGATCGGGAAGATGATACGGAACTGGCCACGACGGTAACGGTGCTGCTATTCACCGATACATCGGGTCTTTCGTTAACAGTTTCATCGTCAATTGACTGCGAGCCGCAAGCAGTCAACAAACTGGTAATTAATAGAATCTGGATAGATTTACTTAACATAATTAACACCGTGATACATCTGCGAGTGTGAAAAACATAACCACATGAAGGTTCGTTAATTGACCGACGAACTATGTGAGAACCTGAATCTATGTTTAGCAGTTATAAATTTTATTACGCGGATTCTGCAGTATTTCTTTCAGAATTTTCGATTGGTTCATCACAAATGTGATAGGTTCGACAAAATCACTGTTCAAGTTATATTCGTTTCGGTTATGAGGTATACAGCGCCTGGGTTCAGCTGCCATCTTTGGCGTCAGTTTCATTGAGTTCGCTGGCTAATGGCATATCAAATTTCTTGAGCAAATCGTAAAGCGTCGGTCTCGTAATGCCCAACAGCTTGGCTGCTGAGGAAAAGTTGTTATCGGTCATGCTTAATGCTCTCAGCAAGGCATTACGTTCTGCTTCTTGTCGTACATGGCGCAGGTTAAGTGACAAATCCCCTGCTTCTTCCAAACCAAGGTCATCGCGTGTGATGTATTTGCCTTCAGCCATAATCACGGCGCGTTTTATTTTGTTTTCCATTTCACGAATATTGCCTGGCCAGTCGTAATTTTCGATGGCCGCCAGAGCATCGGGTGTAAAGCCGGTTAATTGTTGACTGTATTCTTTGGCGAATCGCAATTTGAAATGGCGAGCCAATAGAACCCTGTCACCAATACGATTGCGCAAGGGTGGAATATTGATTGTCATCTCGCAGATACGATAGAACAAGTCCTCTCTGAATCGTCCTTCTTTAACCATGACTTCCAGATTCTTGTTGGTAGCGCAAATCACCCGTACGTCCACAATGATTTCCTGCCTGCCACCAACCCTCTCAATAACCCGTTGCTGTAAAAAGCGCAGTAGTTTCGCCTGAAGATTGAGTGGCATGTCTCCAATTTCGTCGAGAAAAAGTGTGCCTTCATTTGCGGTCTCCACTTTTCCCAGTGTGGTTTTATTGGCTCCGGTGAAAGCCCCTTTTTCATAGCCGAACAATTCGCTTTCGATAAGGTTCTCGGGCACGGCTGCGCAATTGATG
Organism: uncultured Cellvibrio sp.; assembly: GCA_946482345.1. The sequence goes on along the minus strand of CAMLRJ010000269.1, from coordinate 2,987 downwards.
GCAACAAACCGTTTATTTTTTCGCGGGCTGAGATTGTGAATGGCACGTGCCAACACTTCTTTGCCTGTACCGCTTTCACCCAGCAGGGTGCAGGTCACATTGGTGGGTGATATTTTTTCCAATTGACGACAAATTTTCAGCATCACGCTGTCGTTGGTGATCAATCCTTCCAGCGGTTCCTGTTGTGAAAATTGCAAGCGTCGATTGACATCTTCCAATTCAAAAATATGGAAGGCGCGTTGCACAATTAAATCCAGTGTGCCCGGGTCTACCGGTTTTTGGCAAAAATCATAAGCGCCCATGGCGACAGCACGAATCGCATTGTCCTGATCTGTTTTGCCGGTCATGACAATAATTTTAGTATTGGGGGATATGCGCAAAATTTCCTGAATGCATTTGAAGCCTTCATCCACGCCATCGGGATCTGGCGGTAAACCCAGATCCTGAATAACCACTTGGGCTTCATGCAGGCGCAACGCAGTGATGGCATCCTGGCGATTATCGGCAAACACAGTTTCAAATTGATCAAAATGCCAACGCAGCTGACTTTTAAGTCCCTGGTCATCTTCGACTATTAACAAAGTGGGTTTTTGATTGCTCATGTCTTTATTTATTCCTGCAGCAACGGAAGGCTCATGGTAACTGTAGTTCCCTGGTTGGGCTCGCTGACAACATTGAGAGTGCCACCCAATTCACTGATGTACTCCTTTGAGAGATAAGCACCAATACCCATCCCCTTGCCGGATTTGGTGGTCTCAAAAGGTTTAAAAAGTCTATTGTGAATAAAATCCCAATCCATACCGGAACCACTGTCCTCTATTGATATTTGAACGCGATCATCAATGACGCGGAGTGTAACATGAACCTTTCCATTTTCCGGCGTTGCTTCTTGCGCATTTTTCAGGAAGTGGGCAATCGTCATGACCAGTCTCACCGGGTCGCCAATCACGATACGTGAAGTTGTTTCAATATCGGTTGTGATTTGCGGTTTTCCCTGAACACATTCTTCAAGTGCATTCATCATGACTTCATCAATCGGCACCAGCGTGATCGAATCGGGTTCATCATCACGCCGCAATTTTTTTAACAGGTTGCTCATGCGTGTTACCGAATGGCTGATAGTGTTGATGACGTCATCAACAAATGCCGGGTTATCTTTATGTCGTTCCGCGTTTCTCACCAGTAGCGCCTGTTGCGCCATCAGATTATTCAAATCGTGCACAATAAATGCGACCAGTTTGTTGTAAGTATCGAATTGTTTGCGCTCAGCCAGTTGTTCTTCCTGATGATGTCTTTTCAAATAACTGGCGATTTGTCGGCCGATGGTTTTCAACAAATCAAGATCTTCCCATGTCAGGGATTCATTGTTTAAAGGTTTGGTCAGTGCAATAAAACCAATTAATTCTTCAGCAACAATTAATGGAAATATTAACCAGAGATCGGGAATATTTTTAGTCCAATGTGGCAGTACTTCGTTGTGTTGGCTATGGGCATGATCGTTGTTACTGTCCGGGATAAAGACCCAGTCTGATTCAATAAATGCGCGGCAGAATGGACTGTTGACCGGCTCTTCCTGCAGCTCGATAAAGTTGGGTAAATTGGCTCGATAAACCGGTTCATAAAATCCCTGTTTCAACAACCATATGGCCCCGCTGGGCGCTTTGGTGACTGATGCAACTGCAAAAAATGCACGTTGATTGACGTCACCAACAGAGGCTGGTTCTGCAAGATAATTAATCAGGCGCAACCATTCGCTGCGATAGTCGTACTTATAGCGGAACAGATGTTTGTTAATGAGTACGGAAAGCCGGGCGCGAATCCGGCTGGAAATAAATACGGTGGCAATCAGGATAACGGCAATTGCCAGTACGAAAGTATAAAAAACGGTGCCCCAATTTCCGCCGTAAAGTTTGACGTAGTAACCACCGAGTGACAAAAAAGTCACGATAAAACCGGCAAGGATGAGCGATGTGGTGTAAAGCGCAATAGGACGTGAAATCGTCAAGCGGGCGGGCCGGTCTTTTTGTTGGAATAAAAGTAAACCGCCCAGTGTCATTAACAAACAGGTGGTGATTGAAATGGCAGCACGTGATTGCCAAAGGAGTGAGTCAACTCCGTTGAAAATTAATGCGTGGGTATACAAGTAAATATCGAACAAAAAAATGGCCAACAGATTCATGCACAGGAGTTTTATTTGTCGATCATTTTCAGCGGCATAACGGTAGAGTTGTTCTACCGACACCAGCGCATTAATTGAAAGTGCCAGGGCTAGCCAGACAAATAGTTGTGTAACCTGAAATCCGGTATAAGCCAGTACGATGCCCAACAGCGTAATTGGCCAGCCACCGTAAAATAAAATATTCAGGCTTTTGGGCATGTTGTTTGACGCAAGGTCGCGCCGGATAAACAAACCTATAAAGAAAATCCAGGCATTGAAATGTAAAAATTCAATGGAGTAGAGAAGGCCGGGTGAAATGCCCCCGGAGTAATAGTGCATAGCAATTAAAAACAGGTTCAGGCTATGTATTGCCGATGCACCAGCGAGTACCCAGGTATTTTGTTTGGAAAAATATTGGAAGCAATAAGCGAGGGTGAGCAGCAGGGCGACTATAGATGCACCCAGATAAGCAAGGAAAGTAACGCTTTGATATTCCATGAATCATCTCGAATTTTAATTTTGGAGGCTAGAATATCAGTAGATTGTGGTAGATCAAATTCAGTATTAACGATGGCTTTATAATGCGGCTAACCCGCTTTGGTTAAATCTCGCTATAATGCGCCCCGCTTGGTTTGGGCTAAACTTTTTAAGAGGAAATTTCTGTGAAACTATTGAAAACCCTGGTGCAATCCTTCCTGTTGGCAACCGTTTTGGTGGGTAGCGCAATTGCAAGTGATCAGGCTGACGATGTGAAATCGCGAATTGCACCTGTCGGTAAAACCTGTATGTCAGGCGATGATTGTGCGGCGGCTCCGGTTGCAGTTGCCTC
>CAMLRJ010000268.1 GCA_946482345.1 uncultured Cellvibrio sp. | reverse complement strand
TGCATCAGCAACATTTTCAACCACAACAGAAGGATGCATTAATACCAACTGCCAGGAAGGTGGCTCGGAAAACTTATAAGCTTCGTTTTTACGCTGAAAGAGTATTCCATTAGCAATCATTTCCCAAAACATTTGGGACTTGGATTCTTCGTAAAAAGTATTCCACCTTGTTTCAAGAAGGTCCAATCGTTTGGAAAGTTCAAATGCAAGCGGTTGAGCATAAGTGCCCTGTGCAAAATTATATATTTCAGCAAACTCTTGCAGTGCGGATTGGCAATCCATATCCAGTGCTTTTGCCTTCGCTGCCTGAGTGCAGGATAACAACAATGCATTTTCAATTTTGTAATAAGCCGGATGATCCATTGATATGGCTAACATGGGTTCAGCCATCACTTCAAACTGGGCAAGCTCACCCGTCGATTTCATCTGTGCGCTTTCTGTAAGATGCAATTGTAAATAAATACTGTTAGCAGGAAACAAGATATGCAAATCACCTAATAAATCAACAATACGCAACTGCAATGCGGAAAAATCAGAAATGGTCTTATTGCAATAATCAGCTCTTATCTGTTTTGACTTTACAAGAGTATCACCAAAAACTTTGGCTTCAGAAATACCAGGTTCCTGCTTGCACCAAGCTTGTAATTCCTGATCTTTTTCAAGCCAATCTTGAGCGGTTAATCGATTTTCAGCAGCCACTGATATGCTGGCAATCAATAACAGGCCTGAAAAAAATTTCGCCAAGTAAAAATTACACACGATACTCACCTCCCAGTTGTTCGATAAAAGTCCTCAATGCATTCGCTGATTGAATCAACCCTGAAACATTTTCAATATTAATAGCTTTAAGATTCTCCAAAGAATTTTGTAAATCATCAGCAACTTTTTTCAAGGTTAAATTTACAAAAACTTTATGCCCAGCTTTCTTTTGGTCAGCTGTTAGTTTGATATTAAATACCTTTTCAAATAATTCACGGTGCACTAACGGATTCGCCAAATAATGCTGAATACTGTGTGTGTTTCCATGTTGATTGGTAATGGATGTAGAACGGATTAATTCATAGCGCTTGAACAGCCAATCCTGATTGGATATCCACCCCTGATTATCGGTTGGATTAAATGATTTCGGCCAGGTAACTGGGTCCAGCACATGGCGATATTCCCGGTAAAAAGCCGTGCAACCTTCTTTTCCCGGTTTTACCGGTGACTCATTCACATCGATGAAAGATTGCAAAACACGGCTGGTATTGGCAACCATATGCACACTGCCCAGCTTGTGCATTTTATTACTCAGATTATTGAGATCACCCAATTTATATTCAGGCTTATAAAGCTTGGCCAAACAATCATGGGTAACCGCTGTTCCAAGAGAATGCGCAAGTATGTGTACATTTTTACTTCCGCCATTGGCCACACCGATTTCATGCGCAATTTTTTTACCCAATCGAATCCGAACGACTTCACCCAGCGTAGTAAAACGATAAAACAAAACATCCAACCAATGAGTTTCGAAAAATTTGTCGTTACTGAATTGTGATTCAAGATTGGTTAATTCCCTTGCTGCCTCCGACAAGGTATCACCGCCCATACCCGGAATAGTTTTCAATCTATCGACAACCGGCAATGCATTATTCGCCATTCTTTGCCGATGCTGATCAAAAATATCGTTGTAACAAACGGGAACTATTTCAGCGTAGTCTTCTGGTGATTTACCCGAAAACCCCGGATAAAGATCAAAAGCCCATTTGCAACCTTTAATGAATTCATCTTTAAATGAATCTTCAGATTGCTGGCCCATACCATGAACAATAATTAATTTTGGATGTGACATTGCGTAAACTCCTTCTTGAACACTATTGATGGTTAGCTTTCTCATAAGCCAAGCGGCAGAAAATCTTATAACTAAACTCCCTGTTAATTTTTTGCTTGCAGAGCAACTGTGCTGAATTTAAAAATTAATATCAAGTTATACAAATTTTTTGTTACTTTTATTCCTGTTTGGATAACCATTAAAATATTTGGCGCTGTTAATTGCGCCAATGAATGTTTGAAATCCTGATAATTTTTATGATTACTTACTCAGGACTACTCCATCTCAAGGTTTTAAACATCCAACCCACACCAAATGAAACACTCCAATAATCATGAGTTTCTACCAAAGGGCTGGGATAAAAAACGGCCTCGGTTAAATTGTCATAACGAAAACTGACGCCGTAGACAATATTGCCTTTTTTTGAGGAAATTCCAACTTCTGTAAAAGTGCCGCTGAAACCGGATTTGGCTTTATATTCTTCTCTGGTTTCAGTTACATATTCAGACGTAACACCGTAATAGTGTTGATGATAATCTTGTGATCCATAAAGCAGCCCAATGTCCCAACTAATACGCAAACCTGAAAAATCCGGTTCGATAAACGTCAGCATGGGATTCAATGTATAACCAATATAGTCAATGTCACTACCCACTGCAAAAGCGGGTCTAACAGGTAAACGTAATAACAATCCGCGATTAAATCCTTTTCCTATCAAATCAATATTAATCGATGGCCCCAATTGAAATTCTGATTCAAGCTCTGGCATTCCTTTTCGCAAAACATTATCTTCAGCACCATCATTTAAAGCTAAATCAGCACTGACATTAAGTTCAATTCGATCAGCAAGTGCAAACTCCGCCCGCGTTCCATCCCGATCCGATTTAAATACTTTACCCCTGTATTCAATAACCGGAATGGGCAAAACTTTCGTATGAGTTTCACGCGACCCGCGGTAGTGTGGTAAATATTGCCCACCAACACCAATACCGATTTCCATTTCATGATCTGTTTCAGAAGCAAATACCTGAAATGTACAGAAAGCAAACAATACAATTAAAAATCTTGAAACCCCATAAACAAAGCCCATCAGCATAAATCCTGTAAATCCATATTAAAAATTTGAAACGCAAGTTATTAGGAAAAGACTAGAAGGTCAAGGGATTAAAAAATTTTGGAGAAATCACAAACTCGCTTTCGGCCTATCCATTTTTCGTTTTGCGATCATCACAGTGACGCGGCGATTTTGGGCGCGGCCTTCGGGGGTTTCGTTGGTGGCGGTGGGTTGGTATTCGCCGTAGCCTACGGCAGATAAACGTTCGGGGGCTACGCCTTGTGCGGCCAGATATTTTACGATTGCGCTGGCGCGGGCGGTGGATAATTCCCAGTTGGTGGGATAACGCGGGCTGTTGATGGGAATATTGTCGGTGAAGCCTTCTACCTGAATAGGGTTTTCGTAATCTTTTAAAATTAATGCAATATCATCAAATATTTTTTGTGCTTGTTCGCTGGTGTCGGCACTGCCGGATGTAAACAAAATGCTGTCTTTTAATTCTATCTGCAACCAAAGTTCATTGCTGGCAACTTGTATTAAACCCTGATCAATTAATGTTGAAAATTTATCGCTGACCAAATCGGAAATTTGTGAAAGCTCATCACTATTTTTTACCGCCTTCACAGGTTCACCGGCTTCATCGACTGCAGGAGTTACATCGTTTGATGCCTGATCACTGACGATTGCAACTTGCTCATTACTGGTTGCTTGGTCAGTTGCTGTTTTACCCATATCAATTGGGGTGATGACATCATTTGATGGTGCAGTGTTTTGCTGTGGATCGGGGTTGGCTTGTGAATCATTGGGTTTGTTAAAAGCTTCAACAAAAGTTTCTGACAACACACGGTATTTACTTTCACTCACTTGTGAAATGGAATACATCACCACAAAAAAAGCGAACAACAAGGTAATAAAATCCGCGTAGGAAATTAACCAACGTTCGTGATTAATTTGCGATTCGTTTTTACGATTGCGTGTTCGGTTCATAGACCCCACCCTGAGGAGAGAAACTCCTTGCACCCCCTCCTAACCTCCCCCTCACAAGGGGAAGGAACTTGTCCCCTCCCCTTACGAAGGGGAGGGTTAGGGTGGTTTTTTTTTTAAGGATGTATGTAACCATTTAATTTCATTTCAATCGAGCGAGGATTTTCACCATCGGCGATTGCCATAATGCCTTCGATAATCAGCTCGCGATATTGCGAATTCTCGTAAATACAAGTGCGTAATTTGTGCGCGATTGGAATAAATAATAAATTGGCCAAAGCAACACCATAAATAGTGGCAACAAATGCAATAGCAATACCTGGCCCAAGTGTCGATGGATCAGCAAGATTATGCATGACATGAATTAAACCCATAACGGCACCAATAATGCCGATTGTGGGAGCATAACCGCCCATGGATTCATAAAATTTTACCGCGTCGTAATCGCGCTGTTCGTCAACAACCAAATCAGTTTCCAGAATCCGGCGAATGACATCGGGTTCATTACCATCAACCAATAATTGCAAACCTTTTTTTGCAAAGGCATCTTTTTCTTTTTCAGCAACATTTTCCAAACCCAGCAAACCATCTTTACGTGCAGCAACAGCCCAGCGTGAAATATTGGTCACACCTTGCTTGAAAGGAACATAAGGTGGTTTAAAAACCCATTTAATAATTTTCAATGCGCGCTTCAAACTATTTTTAGGTGTTTGCAACATCGCAGCACCCAAAGTTCCACCTATCACAATAAATGCCGCCGGACCGTTGACCAAAGTACCCAAGCCACCACCCTCAAGCAAATTGCCACCGATAATGGCAGCAAAGCCAAGGATAATGCCAATAATACTCAGTACATCAATCATCCGGTTACCTCTTGTGCAAGCCGTGCACCTATCTCTTTTAAATTCAAAACACGATCCGATAAACCCGCTTTGGCAACAGCCATGGGCATGCCATAAATTACACAACTTTGTTCATCTTGAGACCACACAGACGAACCCGCTTCTTTTAACAAGCGCGCGCCATTGCAACCATCAGATCCCATTCCGGTTAACACAACACCCAACACTTTATCGCCGAGAGTATTGGCTGCTGATCCGAAAGTAATATCCAATGATGGTTTGTAATTCACGCGATCATCATCGTGAAATACCCGCACACAGCCCATGTTGCGTTTATCCAGCATTAATTGTTTTCCTCCGGGTGCTAACAATGCCAACCCGGGTTTTAATGCATCACCATCAACCGCTTCCCTGACTTCGATTTTGCAAATTTTATTCAAGCGTTCAGCAAACGCTTTTGTAAAATTTTCTGGCATATGTTGCACCAATAAAATTGGCACTGGAAAATTTCCTGGCAACAGAGTCAACACTTCTGCCAATGCCACTGGCCCTCCGGTAGAGGCACCTATAATCAACATTCTCGGTTGTTTTTTTAAGCGCGCATCACTGGTTGATTTTGATGATGCAACGCCGTGCGTTTTTACATGAGTTGCCGGAGTTGGATTGGTTGTTGCCGGTTTTGCAGTTTCGTGTAATTGCGTTTTTTCAGCACCTGAATTTTTTTCTGACGAAATCGATGAGTTTAATGGAATATTTGCAGTGCGCCCC
>CAMLRJ010000267.1 GCA_946482345.1 uncultured Cellvibrio sp. | reverse complement strand
TTAAGAACTTCATAGCCCGGTTCAGATAATTCAACTATATAGCCAAAAACTGTTCCTGCTGACTCCATAACTACAACACGAGTTATATTGATATTATTAGCTGAAAGGAAACGTTTCATAGCTTCAAAGCCATTTTTTGACGACTCTGATGTATAGTCTTTAATGCCCAACGTTAATCCTGACTTGAAAGAATTTACCACGGGACTGTTATCCATAACTAAAATTGTTTTTTCATCGTCGGATGATGCAATTTTCATTTTGTAATTTTCTATCTTGATAGCTTTGGTGGCGCCACTAAGACTTGAACAGTCTTTGGTAAAGACCATAGGTTTGCTGCAAGTAAGTCCTATTGCAGATACTTTCTCCAAGCCATTTTCTGAATAGATATTTGTACTTGCGCAACCGACAACGCTCAAGACAAACCCTATTAATACTGCTAACTTTACTTTTTTCATGCTACTTTCTCCAGTTGGTAAAAATATAACCTAGAGTCATTCATTTGATTACTCGTTTAAAATATTATTCAGCAAAATATAATAAGATTTTTAAATTTATAAGCGGCACTTATTTGCGAGATCGCCAGTTAGTAACACTCTGAATGAGCATCAATAATTTTCACGGAGTGAATTTTTTCCTTCGGTTCAATTGCAGTTAAAAGAATTCCATTTTTCAACTGAAGAAACGTTGATCTTGGATTTAACATGAGGGTGTCTGGCAATCGCTTCGGAGAAATCAACTTCTATAAAATCAGATTCATCTGCCATATACGATTTCTAACGCCTCAAACAGAGGCGCGCGTTTTTTGCGCGTCCGACTGCTTTGATTTGTTATGAGCATTTGCCCGTTTAAGGTACCCAGAATAACCATAAAAATAAATAGCAGCCAAAACAACGTTACTTACAACGCCTAAACCAACTAGAAATAGTGCATTTTTATTTAGCAAAAACGTAACTGCAATAGACGAGTAAAGAATCAAAGACGTGTTTACGGCACCATAAAATACTGAAGAACCTATCATGGACGTTATAGTGCCATTTGGATTTCGCAGGTTAGCTATGAAAGCAACAATAAAATTAGCTAAGACCCAGGGCAGGCTTATGGCAAAAGCTAAGAGAATTAACTTCAATGATGATATTTCTAAAAATAACTCGCGACTGAATAAGCACAGAATAAGAACCCCAGGGGCGAGCGTGGAAATAAAGCCTATTACTATGGCTGTGTATTCGCCTCTATTAAGAGACCTTATTTGTTCTACGGTACTCATCGAATTAGCTCATAACAGTTTAATAAACAATCGCGACTATATATCCTCAATCTGAAAAATTTCAACTATTTTGATTGTCGGCGTTCACATGTAAACTCAGCGTCCCAAACACATTCTGATAGCTATGAACCCAACCCACTACACCTTCCCCATCATCGGCATCATCCATTCCTGTTTCAAGGAAAAATTTGGTATTCCCCGGCAGCCGGGGTTGGTGTCTTTGGCGAAAGCGGAGCTTGAATTAATCGCGCCTTATAATGATCCGGCTGCAATTGAAGGTCTGGAAAATATCAGTCATGTTTGGATTCAATTTGTTTTTCATGCGAATGAAGTGGATGGGTGGAAACCGAAAGTGCGGCCGCCGAGATTGGGGGGTAATCAATCGTTGGGTGTGTTTGCTACGCGATCGCCTGTTCGTCCTTCACCGATTGGTTTGTCTGTCGTAAAACTTGATTCAATTGAAACAAAAAGTGGAAAAGTTATTTTGCATTTGAGTGGAATTGATTTGCTGGATGGTACACCGGTGTTGGATATCAAACCTTATGTGCCTTATGTGGATTGCGTGCATGAAGCGGAAAATAAAATCGCTGCGGAATCTCCGCCGTTATTGTCTGTGCAAATTCCTGATGTGCTGATGGAATTTTGTCGGGACTATCAAGCGCAACATGCCATTCCGCTAGCGGATCTTATTCGACAGATTCTTCAGCAAGATCCCAAACCGGCTTATCAGCAAGTGGATACAGAGCGGATCTACGGCATGAAGCTATTGGATTTGGATCTGCGTTGGCGTTACCTTGATGCCCTCCATATTCTGGTGGATTCGCTTTTGGGTGATTCTGCGCACTAAGCCATTAGTGGTATGATGCGCGCCATTTTTCGGGCTTTATCCTCTGTTGAATAGATTGAAAAGCCTGACGCCGTGTAGTGACCGGCCGCGAATTCCCCACCTTTAGGAGCTTCCCATGAGCAAGACCTCGTTAGATAAAAGCAAGATCAAATTTTTGTTATTGGAGGGTGTGCATCAGTCCGCTGTGAATACCCTTAATCAACAGGGTTACACCAATATTGAATATTTGAAAACGGCATTGGATGAAGATGCCTTGATTGAAAAAATTCAGGATGCACATTTTGTGGGTTTGCGTTCACGCACCCAATTAACGCGCCGTGTTTTTGAAAATGCGCCGAAATTAATTGCGGCCGGTTGTTTTTGTATTGGCACCAATCAAGTCGATTTAAAAGCAGCGCAAGAGCACGGTGTTGCGGTATTTAATGCACCATTTTCCAACACGCGTTCAGTTGCAGAATTGGTGATTGCCGAAGCGATTTTATTGTTGCGCAATATTCCGCAAAAAAATGCGGTGTGTCATCGCGGTGGTTGGGATAAATCGGCAATTGGTTCTTACGAAATTCGCGGTAAAACCCTGGGTTTGATTGGTTATGGTTCAATTGGTAGCCAAACCAGTGTGCTGGCTGAAGGTCTGGGCATGAAAGTGCAATTTTTTGATGTGGTCACCAAATTGCCTTTGGGTAATGCTACACAAATTCGTGAGTTGGATGATTTATTAAAAACGTCTGACATCGTCAGTTTGCATGTGCCGGAAACAGCATCTACACAAGATATGATCGGCGCGCGCGAAATTGGTTTGATGAAAAAAGGTGCGATTTTATTAAATGCATCACGCGGTACCGTTGTGGACATTGATGCCTTGGCCAATGCCATCAAAAGCAAACATTTATCCGGTGCAGCAATCGATGTATTCCCCGAAGAACCCAAAGCCAATGACGATGAATTTGTTAGCCCCTTGCGTGGATTGGATAATGTGATTTTGACACCCCACATCGGTGGTTCCACTATGGAAGCACAGGAAAATATTGGTGTGGAAGTGGCGGAAAAATTAATTAAATATTCTGACAATGGTACGACAACCAGCTCGGTTAACTTCCCTGAAGTGGCATTGCCAGGTCACCCTGATGCACATCGTTTACTGCACGTGCATGCTAACGTTCCGGGAATTTTGTCAGCTATCAACAAAATATTTTCCGACAACAAAATTAATATTTCGTCGCAATACCTGCAAACCAATGACAAAGTGGGTTATGTGGTGGTGGATATTAACAGCCCCTACAGCGAATCAGCATTGGAGCAATTAAAAGCGATTCCGGGCACTATTCGTTGTCGAGTGTTGTTTTAAAAGCATTCCCCTTGCCAGAGGTTTTCACTCACGGAGTTATGTATGAAATATTTGTTGATCGCTTTGTTGTTGGTTGTGGCCAATTTTTCTATTGCGGCAGATATTACTGAAGCAGAAGTTCGTGATGTGATGAGCAAGATGGAGCGAGCCGTAAAGCTAAAAGATGTTGATACCTTAAGCAAATACTATAGCGATAGTGTAGTAATTAATCTTAGAGTATTTAACGGCAGCTCTTATCAGGAAATGTCTTTCGATAAAGCAAAATATTTTCAGTACTTAAAAGGTTCATGGAATTTTATTAAGAACTACAGTTTTCGAATCGAAAGCGAAAAATTTGATTTTGAAACTGACAGGGCTATTTTGACCTATGAAATAACGGAATCCATGGCAATGGGTAATCAATATTTCAAAGTGAAATCGCGAGGGACAACAGTGTTCAAAAAAGAAAATGATCAGTTATTGGTGGTTAAAGTGGATGCTCGAACCATTTAATAATAAAGCCCTCGAATGAGGGCTTTATTATTTTGCTCAGATTGATTTTGTTCTCTTCAACCAGTTCGCCGTTAACTCCACGCCTGCCACTAACGCCACGCCTATAAATGCCCATACAATCGCCAACATAATTGTGGGTTCTGATCCGGTGACTGCAAAATAATTCAGAGGGTTTATATTTTCCTGTTGCAGGACAACTGTTCTGCCGTGGCTGTCCACTGTGGTTAACAGTGCTTGTTTCCAGGGCCAGGTAACACTGAGTGAGCCAATTAAAAAACCGATTAATACCGCAAGAGTTTGTGAATGATAGGCATTCAGTAACCAATGCAGAAAACGAGAGAAGACTATTAATCCGGTAATACAACCTGCACCAAACCATAATAGTTTGACGATTTCCAAATGATGAATGGCTTGCAGAAAAACGGGATAGAGTCCAACCAGTAATAAAATAAAACTGCCGGAAATTCCTGGCAGGATCATTGCGCAAATAGCAACAAAGCCGCCCAAAAATAAAATCCAGCCGTGGCCGGGTAATTGAGAGGGCGCCATGTAAGAAATAGCCAAAATAAAAGCAATACCTACTAACAATCCGACAATTTCAATTAATCCCCAGCCGCGTTGCACACGAACCAATTGAAAAATAGATGCAGCGACCAACCCGGAAAAAAATGCCCAGACCATTATTGGGTAACTGTCCATCGCGATTAACACTATGGCAGCAAAGGTTTTTAAACTAATTAAAATTCCGCCGAAAAGCGCAACCAAAAAATTACCGTTGATATATTCCCAGGTTTTTTTAATGCCATCGCGTTTGATCATCAACAACACGGCCGGAGTGCATTTTTTGAGTGAACTTAACCACTCATCATAAATGCCGGTGATAAACGCAATAGTTCCGCCTGATACGCCGGGCACCACATCGGCAGCCCCCATGCATAATCCTTTTAACAGAACCAGTAAATAGTCTTTGAATGTGCGTTGCAATTTTGTCTCCTTAATGGGAAGAAAATAAATATTTTTTTACTTTATCAAATGCTACATCGCGATAAATTGGTGTTTCGTTAATTAATTGATGGCCCGCATCAGCGATTATGTCGATGTGAGCTTGTGGTAATAAGCGTTGCAATTCTCGCAGGTTGTATTGCCAGTCCACTGTGCGATCACCGGAGCCCTGGACTATATAGATTTTTGTTGGCAGTGGTGTAAATTCCTTGCATTGTTTGCTCCAGGCTTTCATGGCGCCCACCCAGGTCACAGACAAATAACGCGTTTGCAGAGGATCTTGATGATCAACAAAATGCAAAAATTTTTTATCGTGAGAATTTTCGGATGGCTTGCGAGGAATGCGTCTAACAAATTTATGTATCAACCTGTAAAGCCAGCGCCCTTTGGTAATCCAATCGCGCGGCAGTATCAAGGGTGCAAATAAAACACGTTTGTTGAAAATAACAGGCGCAAGGGATTGTGTTTCATAGCGCCATAAATGATTTAATAAAATCGCTGCGCCAGTACTTTGCCCCCAG
>CAMLRJ010000266.1 GCA_946482345.1 uncultured Cellvibrio sp. | reverse complement strand
GCTGGGGCATTGATAGGTAAATTAATTAGCAGCGGACAGGATTGATTGGGGAACATGCGGATAGCCTCGTTATTATTGATGTATTTGCTAATCAATAAGTTAACGTTACTTAACCAGAGGCTTTTGCTCTTGCTATTTACTCAAAATTTTTGACACAAAACGAGAAATACAAGTTTTCTAACTAATATTTCAAGTGCTGGCAGAGGTTTTAAGGTTTCGAGGACCTTTATATGAAGACGGATTGCAACCATACTCTTTTTTGAATAAACGGTTGAAGTAAGAAAGACTGTTGTAACCAACGGCGAAAGCAGCTTCTGCCACACCCACTTGTTTTTCCGATAACAAACGTGCGGCTTCGGTAAGGCGTAATTTGTTGAGGTATAGACTGAATGTAAGGCCAGTCTCTGCGCGCAAAATTTCATTAATCTTGATTCGATTAATTCCCAACTCACTCACAGCCATGTCTACGCTCAAATCAGCGAGAGAATATTTAGACGCCATATATTTGAGCACAGCTTCTTTTTCTCGTTCGTGCCTGGGTTCTATAGAGATAGCCTGATAAGCCACGGGCACAATTTCGTGAACTACTTCCGATTTCATTCGCAATCGATAATTGCGATAAAGTACCCAACAAATAAAACTTGCCCAAAGAAGGGAAACTAAAATTGAAAGCGTGTAGATGACAGGTAAATTTTTTCCTTCAAGCGTAATTTCCTGGATCATAAAATTGGAGGGCGTGTTGGTAGCGCTTTGAACTGAAGTACTAAACACAATGCCCCTTACCTTATCAAGATCATATTTGCGATCAGCCAAGCTAAAGTTATATCGCTGCAACCACCATTCCGGCGATTCCAAATGGTTGAGCTCTATACGTACTGTTTTCCATTCTTCTCCACAGTTCACAAAAGCAAGTGACGGACGAAACCTACGAACATCTGTCGAGAAATCTGTGACTTTGTTGTCAAAAGTTAGCAGCGCGAGATTCAGAAGGTTTGCTGGTTGGCATTTTATACGCAGAATCATTGAAGAATAAGACGACCAATCCTCCAGGTTTTCAGGATTGGAATCGTTATCAAAAGTCATTCCCAAAGTCACATAAGGATATGGGATTGTGTCCTTCAAATTGAAGTCAGCATTTATGTTGTACGCGCTATCTTTGAGATGGATAGAAGACGCACCACCATCCTCTACATCAGAACCAAGATATATTCGCCATGGATAAGTACTTTGATCACGTGGCAGAAGGGTGTCGTTTATATGGGCAAAACGAGCCAGCACGAATCCAGCAACGATCGTGGTGGTGATGAGGATAGACAATATAATTTTTATTCTAATAGTTAGCATGTGCCATTTTCCCATGACCAGACAATGCATGAATTAAGTAACGATGCATTATTTACAATACAGTTCTTACCTGTAGAGATAAACCGATTAAGTCGCAATTATATGATTATATGGGGCGAGAGAATGGCAGATATTATTTAAAAATTAAAGCTGACGTTTTTCCCAAATAGTTTTTAATTCATTGGCCAATGTCATAGGGTCAAAAGGTTTGGCGATGACTGCCAAGGCTCCCATGGAAAGATATTCGCGCACTTCTTGTGGTTGTACTTTAGCGGTCATGAACACAGCAGGGGTGTTGGCGAGTTGTGGAAATTTTCTTAATTCACGCAAAGTTTCCGGGCCATCCATTCCTGGCATCATCACATCCAGCAGCATCAAGTCCGGATTAAATGCAACTGCTTTGGCAACGGCTTCGCTACCGGAAGAACAGGCAGTCAATGTAAAACCTGAAATGGTTTCCAACACCATGACCGCGATTTGTTGGATATCAGGATCGTCTTCAACATAAAGAATTCGTTCAAGTGATTTAGACATCTGCGGACTCCTGATCATTGACTATTAATGGGAATTCGACAAAAAAAATGGATCCTTGATTTAATTCCGATGTAAAACCTATAGTGCCACCCATGTGTTCTATCAATTCCTTACTAATAGAAAGACCCAACCCTGTTCCACCGCGACGACGCGCATCGGATGCATCGGCCTGTGCAAATTTTTGAAAAATTCGCTTTTGAAAATCGACAGGAATACCCAAACCATAATCCTGTACAGAAATTCGTGCATGATCCTGATAAACATCAAGCTTCACTTCAACTTTGGAGTTCTTATTTGAAAATTTGGCAGCATTGGATAAAAAATTGTTCAACACCTGCTGTAACCTATGACCGTCGATTAAAATCTTACAATCACTATCAGCCACCAAATAAAAATTTATCCCGTATTGATCAGCATAAGCCTGGTTTTCCAAAATGGATTGTTCAAGAATTGAAATCACCGAATGAGGTTGCATATCAAATACCATTTTCCCTGCCAATAATTTTTCCATATCTAATAAATCATTAATCAGCAGCGTTAACCTTTGGCTATTTTTCACTGCCAACTTCAATAAATCGCCCATTTTTTCTGACACTTCGCCCATGGCACCCCCCAGCACCATTCGCAAAGCCGCTGAAATTGATGTTAAAGGTGTTCGCAATTCATGACTGACGCTGGATACAAATTCATTTTTTAATTGTTCCACACGCTTGCGTTCACTAATATCCTGAATAATTGACCAGATCTGCAATTCACCGGAAAGCGATTTAATCAACACGCCATTTAATAACACCGGCACCCAGTCACCGGCTTTATTGATAAAGTGTTTTTCATACGGACCATAACGATGGTATTGGCGAAGTTGTTGTAATTGCACAACTTCATCGGCTTCATATTTTTTCGGGGTGATGTCCCAATAGCTTAATCCACAAAACTCTTCCGGCGTGTAGCCCAACATTCTATAAAGCTCGGGGTTGGCTTCCAGAAACACACCATCATCAAAACGGTTCAAGGCAATTGCAACCGGCGACATTAAATAAAAACTCGATAATTTTTGCGATTGATCACTGAGTTTTTGATGGCTCTCTTGCAACTCAAACAACTTGACTATCTGACCAGCCAGTAACGTTAAAGATTTTTTTTGTGATTCAGTTAATTTTCCAGGCTTGTAATCAACAACACACAAAGTGCCCAGTGCAACTCCGGATTGCATCACCAAAGGTGCTCCTGCATAAAAACGAATTCCCGGTGTACTTGTCACCAATGGATTATCAGAAAATCGCTCATCCTGTGTTGCGTCTTCAACTTCCAGAATTTCTGTTGGATTCAAAATGGCATGCGCACAAAACGCAACATCGCGATGGGTTTCAGTTGCTTCCAACCCCACACAGGCTTTAAACCATTGTCTGTTTTCATCAATTAAAGTCACCACTGCAATAGGCAAATTACAAATCATCATCGCCAATTGCGCAATGTCGTCGTAACTTTTTTCCCGTGCTGTATCCATAATGGATAGCTGATGCAATGCTTGCAATCGAAAATCTTCGTTATCCGGTAATGCTGCTTTCATATCATTCAGCTTGCAATTTTTTTGTTAGCATCAGTGCATAATCGACTGTCATCATCGGCTCTCCGTCAATCATGGGTTTTTGAATCCAATAAATTGCTGTTGAATTGGCCAGGTATTCCGGCATGCGATTTTTGCCATCGTCAGGATCTGTTGAAATAATCACAACAGGAATCGGCACTTTGGTATTCCGTGAATTTTCACGCAAACGCAGATCTTTTAATATTTCAATACCATGCATATCGGGCAAAAAAAGATCCAATGTCACCAAATCATAGCTATGCAACTGCAAGAGTTTTAACCCCTGATTGCCATCAACTGCTATATCAACACTGAATCCACGGTCTTCAAATCGCTCCTTCAAATAACCCGCAAATGCTTCTTCATCTTCAATAATTAATATTTTTGCTTTTTGCAAATCGTGATTTATTTTTGCAAAATTAATATTGCCAATATCACAAGGAAATTCAAAATAAAAACTGGCACCCTGGCCAGCCACAGACTCAAAACCAATTCTTCCACCCATTTGCTCAATCATTTCCTTGCATATAGCCAGACCTAGTCCTGTTCCACCTTTTTGTCGCGTATCCGAGGAATCTGCCTGAGAAAATTTTTGGAAAATGCGATTGCGGAATTCATCGTTAATTCCGGGGCCCTTGTCCTTGACGGTCACCTTCACACGACCAAAGCCTGATTCGCACCGAATATCGATTAGCTCTCCCGGCGGTGAAAATTTTGCGGCATTTGAAAGGAAATTTGCCATTACCTGTTGAATGCGTTGCGCATCCACCAATACAGTTTCATCGACCGAGCTTTCATTGATTTGATAAGCAACGCCATGTTGCGCTGCATAAGCCGCATTGGATTCTACTGAACGCCTGATCAAATCCATCATGGAACAGCGTTGCATCTGGAACTGTATTTTTCCTGCCAATAGCTTTTCCATATCCAACAGATCATTCACCAGGGCAATTAAACGCAGGGAATTATTGTGCGCAATTTTTATCATCTTATTCGCTTGTTCCGGCAATTCACCGACCAAACCATTGGCAACTATTCCCAAGGCGCCACTGATCGAGGTTAGCGGCGTGCGCAATTCGTGGCTTACCGTTGATACAAATTCGTTTTTCATTTTATCAATGCGTTTCAATTCACTGATGTCGCGCGCAATACTCAAGTAACCGGTAATATCACCAAATTTATCGCGCAATGCCGACACAGTTAATAACACCGGCATTGTTGATCCGTCTTTGCGTACATAAGTCCATTCATTCTCATCATCTTCACCATCGCGTACTTTTGCGATGAATACATCAAAGCCAGGTTGGACCTGATAACCGAGAATGCTGGAAAGAACTTTGCTGCGCTCGATAATTTCTTCTTGCACATGAAAACTGGCGGGAGTTTTTTTATCAATTATTTCGCTGGCTTCATAAGCCAACATCACTTCTGCACCACGATTAAAGGATTTTATGGTTCCATTGGCATCCATCGTAATCATGGCAACACTGGCTGCATCCAAAATTGCCTGATGCATGGCATTGGCGCGCTCCAATTTCAATTCAGTATTTTTTAATGACGTAATATCCGATACATAGCCATGCCACAGTACACTGCCATCATCCAATTTTTCCGGAATAGATTGCACGTGCGTCCAAACCAATCCCCGATTGGGATTATTGACTCTGACAGTAGCCACCCATGGCGTTAAATTGGATGCCGAATAAGATACGGTTTCTGCTATCCAACCCAATTCTTCCGGATGGATAACATCCAGTATTTTTTCTGCCGAGTGTGAAACTTCTTCTGCGGTAACACCATAAATATTGTAAATACCCGGGCTTGCATAGGGATAAAAAAAAGAGCCATCAGGCCGCAATTGATATTGATATAAAAATCCCGGCAAATGCTCTGACAACTTTTTAAAACGCTCAATAATAATTTTCTTTTCATCATCGCGAATTCGGCGATCAATTACGGCTGCCGCCCAGCGCGATAAAAGATACACAAAATCTTTATCCAATTGATCATAAG
>CAMLRJ010000265.1 GCA_946482345.1 uncultured Cellvibrio sp. | reverse complement strand
GCATCACCATCTGCTTTGGTGAGAATTACACCGGTGAGTGGTAATGCATCATTAAATGCTTTAGCGGTATTGACCGCATCCTGACCAATCATCGCATCAATCACGAATAAGGTTTCAACCGGATTTAATGAGGCATGCAGTTGTTTGATTTCAACCATCAACTCTTCGTCAACATGCAAACGGCCAGCAGTATCGACAATCAACACATCAAAAAATTGTCGCTTGGCGTGATCCAGTGCGGCACGGGCAATGTCCAATGGTTTTTGGTCGCCGGAAGATGGAAAACAATCCACACTGATTTCACCGGAAAGTGTTTGCAATTGTTGAATAGCCGCAGGGCGATAAACGTCGGCACTGACTACCAACACTTTTTTCTTTTCACGCTCTTTCAGAAAACGCGCCAATTTTGCAACCGAAGTCGTTTTACCCGCGCCCTGTAAACCTGCCATCAAAATAATAGCCGGAGGTTGCTGGGCAAGATTCAAACTTTCGTTAGCCTCACCCATAGTTGAAACCAATTCAGCCTGAACAATTTTGAGGAACTGTTGGCCAGGATTGAGTGCTTTACTGATCTGTTGCCCCAACGCACGGCTGCGCACCTGATCAATAAAAGTCTTGACCACAGGCAATGCCACATCAGCTTCCAACAAAGCTTTACGAACATCGCGCAAAGCATCCTTGATATTGTCTTCACTCAGGCGGGCTTTACCGGTAATACTGCGAAGGGTTTGGGAAAGGCGGTCGGTAAGATTATCGAACATGGAACATCTCGTCTTATGTAAAAATTGGCCGAATTATACCCGCTCACCCCGGTAGTTGCGACCTTGGAATGAGGGTTTTGCCAAATCTTAAATTTTTCTGAATTTTTTGTCCTGAACAGTAAATCGCCATTTTTAAGCTGTTATTATTTGCGCCATTCCTTTTTCTGAAAATGAGATGCTGACATGAGTGTTGAACGACTGGAACAACGACTTGAAGATCCTGCGTTTTACAAGAAGCACATCCCGAATTTGTTCTTTATTTTCAGCTTTTGGAAAAAGACTTATAAGGAATATCAGGCAGCGGATGATAAAAAAATAATCCCCAATTACCTTTTACGCCGATCAGAACAGGAAGATTTTTTTTACAACACCTACGCCATTTCTACCACTGGAACAATTGATGAATCCATGCTGCGAAAACTGGAATCCTTTGCCAGAAACCTTGGCATGGGCGAAATTCGCTACATGGCACATGGCACTAATGGTTTTTTCCCGTTATTGGATGAAAACAAAGTCAATTCTTATTGCCCGGAATTAAAACCGGCCAATGAAACTGAACATCTGTACCTGTTTACCCTGAGTGATACCAAACCCACCACTATTGAATGCCCTTACTCTGTCCTGATTAAAAATGGGAACGAATTAAAGAAATGGCCGATTCTCAAAACGGCGCTATTTTAGTTTTCGGATTCTGTCACTCATCCCCACCCACTAATCGGGATCAGCCCTCGTTTGTATTTTTGCACCCCGCTGTGACACAATCGCTGCAAGATTACCAGGTTCATTTTTACCATGACGATACTGATTGCCAATCTTGCTGCGCTTCTGATCTATTTGTCAGCCTCTGTGTTTATCTGGAGCAACATAAAACAGCAAACATCACCTTCAAGAAAGCAGGTTGTTTATATTTGTCTGTTGGCACTGGCGTTACACGGTCTGGCCATTTTCACAGCCAGTTTTACCCACTCCGGATTCCAGCTGAGCTTGTTTAATGCATCCTCTTTAATTTTTTGGGTTGTTAATGCCATAGTTTTAATCAGCAGCATTAAAAAACCATTACAGAATTTATTCATTCTCCTTTTTCCACTGACTTGTTTGTCTTTGGTGCTGGCGATAATTGGCGATTATCTGGGTGAACAATTAATACTGGATTTTCATATTGCCGTTCATGTGATCCTTTCCATTCTCGCTTACAGCCTGTTAACCATAGCCAGCCTGCAAGCGATTTTTTTAGCCTATCAGAATAAATTATTAAAAAATAAACAACATTTCGCCCAAACAAAATTATTACCACCATTACAAACCATGGAAGCACTTTTATTTGAATTTGTCTGGATAGGTGAAATTTTATTGACCCTGGCCATAGCTTCCGGCTTCTGGTTTCTGGAAGACATGTTTGCACAACATTTAATTCACAAAACCGTTTTCGCCATAGCCGCCTGGTTTATTTACGCTGGATTACTCTGCGGCCGCCACTTCCGTGGCTGGCGCGGCAACAAAGCCATACGCTGGACACTCGCTGGTTTCGTCAGTTTGATGCTGGCTTATTTTGGCAGCAAAGTAGTATTGGAAATTATTTTGAACCGGGTGTGATTATTTTGTAGGTAGGTTGGGCAGTACTGCCCAACCTACAGAATGGGGAAATTATTTTCGAAGCTTCCGCAACAAAAATCCCAATAAAAATGCAGGTAACAGAATTATTACCAGTAACAACAGAAACATTAAAAAATATTTTCCGACTTCACCCCAGGTTAATCCCCAACCATAAACGGCCAGCATCAAAAAACAAAAACAGGCGAGCATATTGACGCCGAAGCCGCGATTTCCAAAAAAAGATTTTCGCCAACGCATCATGATTCCCGACGCCATTTAGTTGTGCCGTCTTTTGCATCTTCAATCAAAATACCTGCCGCAATAAGCTCTTTACGAATCTCATCCGCACGCGCATAGTTTTTGTCTTTTTTCGCCTGTATACGATCAGCGACTAATTGTTCTACTGCTTCTGCAGAAATTTGGTTTGATGAGCCTGACTGCAAAAACTCTGTGGGGTTGCACTGCAAAATACCCAGGATACCCGCCATAGCTTTTAATTCGCCAACCAATTTTTCTGCAAGATTAACATCAGATTTTGCAGCCGTATTTAAATCGCGGACCAAATCATACATAACCGCCAGAGCCACACGGGTGTTAAAGTCATCGTTCATAGCTTCGACGAAATTTTTGTAATATTCACTGCCCTGCATTTTTGCCAAATCAGTGGGTTCAATATGAGCAAAATCTCGCAAGGCTGTATAAAAACGTTCAATACCCGCACGCGCTTCAATTAAATTATCTTCTGAATAATTAATAGGGCTGCGATAGTGACTGCTAATCAAAAAGAAGCGCACGACTTCAGGATGATATTTCTCCAACACATCGCGAATGGTAAAAAAATTGTTCAGTGACTTTGACATCTTCACACCATCAACGCGTAAAGGCGCTGCATGCATCCAATAATTGACGTAACCATGTCCATTGGCTGCTTCACTTTGTGCAATTTCGTTTTCATGATGCGGGAATTGCAAATCGGCACCGCCACCGTGAATATCCACTCGATCACCACAGCATTTTTTTGCCATAGCCGAACATTCAATATGCCAACCCGGGCGCCCCTCCCCCCAAGGGGATGACCATGATGGTTCGCCGGGTTTTGCAGCTTTCCACAAAACGAAATCACGAGCATCTTCTTTGATTTCATCAACCTCAATACGTGCACCCGCCATCAGTTCATCAATATTTTTATTGGACAGTTTTCCGTATTCTTTAAAACTGTTTACGCGGTAATACACATCGCCATTCGACGCCGGATACGCATTGCCTTTCTGGATAAGTGTTTCTACGATTTCGACTATAGGGCCAATAAATTCTGTAGCACGCGGTTCAATAGTGGGCGGTAATATTCCAAGGCTTTTTTCGTCCTCGTGCATAACATCAATAAAATATTGCGTAAGCTGGTCGTATTGTTTTCCTGATTCATTGGCACGGCGAATAATTTTGTCGTCTATATCCGTAATATTGTGCACATAATTCAAATCCCAACCCTGGCTACGCAAAAATCTGGCAACCACATCAAACGCAATCGACGTGCGCGCATGACCAATATGGCAATAGTCATAAACGGTAATACCGCAGACATACATGGAGATTTTTCCAGGATGTATGGGTTTAAAAATTTCTTTTTGTCGTGTCAGAGTGTTATAGATTTGCAGCATGATTTATCCGGTTAATTTATTTTTTCTCTGATTTCCCTCTGCAAGAGGGAAACATAGTCCCTCCCTTTGAAAAAGGGAGGTTAGGAGGGATTTAAAGATCTTGATAAATAATTCAAAAACACATTACAACCAAACATTTTAAATCCCCCCTAGCCCCCCCTTTTTCAAAGGGGGGGGAATATATCGTTCTATTCTTGTTCTTCCGTTTTCGCAAAACTGTCTTTCAAACCAATCGTACGATTGAACACCAATTTTTCCTGTGTGGAATATTTACTGTCCAAACAAAAATAACCTTGTCGTTCGAATTGGAATCCTTGCCCTATTATGGCTTTTGCCAAACTGGGTTCTGCTTTGCAGTTTTCGAGAATCTGTAAGTTATTCGGATTTAATGCATCCAAAAAGTTTTTGCCACCCGCATCAGGGGCTTCGTCATTAAACAACCGATCATACAAACGAACTTCGCAATTAATATTGTGATTTGCAGACACCCAATGAATGACGCCTTTGGGTTTTACACCGTCTTCCGGATCTTTACCCAAAGTACCCTCAATGATTTTTGCCAGAACTTCAGTGATATTCCCGTTCGCATCTTTTACAATAGATTCGGCTTCAATCACATAAGCACCACGTAAACGTACGCGTTTACCCAGCACCAAACGTTTGTACTTTTTGTTTGCTTCTTCACGAAAATCTTCTTGTTCGATAAACAAACTATTGGAAAAAGTAATTTCACGATCACCCAGTTCTTCACGATTGGGATGATTATGTAATTTCAAAATTTCTGTTTTATCTGCAGGATAATTAGTCAGCGTCAATTTCAAAGGTTGCAATACACACATAGCACGCGGTGCATTTTTATCCAGATCATCGCGCACACAAAATTCGAGCATACCCACATCGACAACACTGTCAGAACGTGTAACACCTATGCGCTCACAAAAGTTACGCAAGGCCGCTGGCGTAAATCCACGACGACGCATACCGGAAATAGTGGGCATACGCGGATCATTCCATCCATCCACATGATTTTCATCCACCAATTGTTTTAATTTGCGCTTGCTGGTGACGGCATAATTAATATTCAAACGCGCAAATTCATATTGGCGTGGCACTGCTGGTACAGGAAGATTTTCAATAAACCAATTGTACAGTGGCTTGTGATCTTCAAATTCCAGGGTACAAATTGAATGAGTGATGCCTTCGATTGCATCACTTTGCCCGTGTGCAAAATCATACGAAGGATAAATGCACCACTTATCGCCGGTTTGATGATGATGGGCTTTTTTAATGCGATACAAAATCGGATCACGCAAATTAATATTGGGAGATGCCATATCAATTTTAGCGCGCAAGGAGCAAGCACCTTCTGCAAATTCACCTGCACGCATTTTTTCAAACAGTGCCAGATTTTCTTCAACACTGCGGTCGCGATAAGGGCTATTCTTTCCCGGCTCATTAAAATTGCCACGGTAGC
>CAMLRJ010000264.1 GCA_946482345.1 uncultured Cellvibrio sp. | reverse complement strand
GCTGGCGATGCCATCAAGATCCAGTGCTGCCACTATGGATGCGGCCAGTTCACGCGGGTTTTTGCCCATTTGTTTTGCTGCACCCATAGCGCAGTTGGCTTGATAATCACCAAAGCCGGTTTTTTTGCCGGGGGCAATCAATGCGGGTAAATCGGCGGGAATGCCGCAGGTTTGCATGGCTTGTAAAACACGTTGGTTGAGCAGGTCTCGGATATTCATAGGCAGGTCAAATTAGCAAAAAAACAGGAGCGCGATTCTACCGAGACACGCAGCATGTGTCATTACCACTGACTCTATACTGAGTGTCTTATTATCAGGTGTGATTTGTCATTATGGCGCTATACTTCAAGCCGGGTCAGGTTGGGCATAGAATGCGATCACCTGTCATCTCATTAATCGCAAGGATTTATTTATGATTTTATCGTCATCACCCGAGGTCATTGTTCATCAGCACAATAGAGTCCTGACGTTGCAAATCAATCGTCCTGAACGAAAAAATGCACTGTCTCTGGCCATGTATTCGGCACTGGCGGATTTGATTATTCAAGCAAATCAAGAACCGGAAATTCGTGTGTTGGTGTTAAAAGGCCATGATGAATTTTTTACCAGCGGGAATGATTTGATGGATTTTATGAATGACCCGGTCATTCGTGATGATCATCCCGTCGTCAGGTTTATCAACGCATTAATGCGTTCGGAAAAACCGGTGGTAGCAATAGTGAAAGGTTACGCCATAGGTATTGGTACGACTTTATTATTGCATTGTGATCTGGTGTATGTTGCTGATGATGCAAAATTACAATTGCCATTTGTGAATTTGGGATTGTGCCCTGAATATGCCAGCAGTTATTTATTGCCCCGTTTGATCGGCAAAGCCAAAGCAGCGGAATTATTTTTATTGGGCGAATCTTTTTCCGGCGTGAAAGCGGCAGAACTGGGTATTGCAACCGCATCAGTTCCCTGGGATGAATTGCATGAATATGCTGAAGAAAAAATTGCAAAATTAGCGAAGCAACCACCATCGGCTGTGAAACGAACAAAAGCATTGTTATCACAAAATCAAATGGTAATTGATCAATGTTTGCAAGTGGAATACAAAGCTTTTGCTGAAGGATTGGGATCGGAAGAATGCAAGGAATCAGTGATGGCATTTTTTGAAAAGAGGGCGCCGGATTTTTCTCGGTTTTGAATTTTTTTTAAGAGCCTTACCCCCTCCTAACTTCCCCCTTGGCAGGGGGAGGGATTGGCTCCTCCCTTTGAAAAAGGGAGGCGGGGGAGGGATTTAAAATGGTCAATGTCTCTGAGATTTTAAATCCCCCCTAGCCCCCCTTTTTCAAAGTGGGGAATGACTCCCTTTTTAATTAGGGGGTAATGAATTCAAATAAAAATTTTTACAGGAAACAATCATGTTCAACTTCAACCAAAAAAACGTATTAGTCGTCGGTGGCACCAGTGGCATTAATCGTGGTATTGCAGAATCTTTCGCCAAAGCGGGGGCGAATGTGGCGGTGATTAGTCGCTCGCAGGAAAAAGTGGATAAAACCTTGGTCGCGTTAAGAAGTTTGTCTACAAAAAAAATGGCAGGGCGTGCGGTTGATGTGCGTGATGCGGAGCAATTGAAAAATAAAATTACCGAGTTAACAGAAGAAATAGGGCGGTGGCATGTTGTTGTTTCCGGTGCTGCAGGAAATTTTCCGGCCTTGGCAACCGGTATGTCGGCCAATGCATTTAAAACGGTTATTGATATTGATTTGCTGGGAACTTTTCATGTGATGCAAGCGGTGTATCCTTATTTACAAAAACCGGGCGCATCCATCATTAATATTTCTGCTCCGCAAGCATCGGTTGCCATGATTGCACAATCGCATGTGTGCGCGGCCAAAGCGGGTGTGGATATGATCACCAAAACACTTTGTGTTGAGTGGGGATCAGAAGGTATTCGCATCAACTCGATTGTTCCTGGTCCGATTGATGATACCGAGGGCATGAAACGTCTTGCGCCCAATGATCATGTTCGCGATGTGGTAAAAAAATCTGTGCCATTAAAACGCATGGGATCAACGGATGATATTGCCAATGCCTGTTTATTTTTATCTTCGGAATACGCCACTTATATTAGTGGCGCTATTATTCCGGTCGATGGCGGCTGGTTGGCATCGGGTGCAGGTATGATGAGTTCGATTTTAACTGCGGCGGTGAAGAGCTAAACCCCCTCCTAACCACCCCCAGCGGGAGGGGGGGGGACGTTACTCCCTGCTACTACAACGCGAGATCTGTCCCCTCCCCTTACGAAGGGGAGGGTTAGGGTGGGGTTTGAGTCACTTTAATCAAATACATTTTTGGCCACCATTTTCCGGTAATCCAAAAGGCCTGACGTTGTTCGTCCCAGGCAATACCGTTAAGTACTTTTTCGGTATTGTCGTAATGTTGTGCGGCTATTTTTTGTAAGTCGAGCTCGCCAACTACTTCACCCGTATCAGGATTAATTTTAATAATTTTGTGTTGATACCAAAGATTGGCCCAAATAAAACCCATCGCAAATTCCAGTTCATTCAATTGATTAACCGGCTGATTATTTTGTTTTACGTCCAATTTTTTTTCGACTTTGAAATTATCCGGATGATGAAAATATAAGGTTGCACTGCCATCACTGCGAATCAGGTGTTGGTTATTGTGTGTCAGACCCCAGCCTTCACCCTTGTAACTCATTGGTTTTAATTCGGCGTGGGTTTTTAAATCAAAAACAAATAATTTTTTTTCGTTCCAGGTTAACAGATAGATTTTGTCATTAAATACGCTGATGCCTTCGGCAAAATATTTTCGGGGAAGTTTGAAACTGAATTCAGGTTTGCTGGTCATCTGCGCCCATTTTGATTCGTTGAGACGAAGCGGGTAAATCAACAACTCCGATTTATCATAGAGTCCGGATGATTCGTAAATTTTATCATCATGCATTTCCAATCCCTGGGTAAATAATTGTGGATTGTGATAACGCTCCGCTATGACCTCATAGGAAATACTGGTTGACGCAAAATTTACAGCACTAAAATTTACGGTACCAAGCAGGCATAATTTCATTAATATTATGTAACAATGTCGCATTATTTGGGCACTCTGTTTTTGACTAATCGGACAAACACTATGAAACGCATTCGTTCGTTTATTACTATCACTTTGTTGGGCGGATTAACGGTTGTTCTGCCAATAGCGATTTTTATTTGGTTGGCTGATTGGATCTTGAAAGGTCTGCAATCTTTAATCCAGCCATTGAGCCATTGGTTGGTTGAGCAGGCCACTATCACCAATATTGTGGCTGATTTTACCGTAGTTATTCTGTTAATGGTGGCTTGTTTTACTATAGGTTTATTGGTGAAAACCAACATCGGTCACTGGATGCATGAATGGATAGATCAGTGGCTGGGAAAAGTTGCGCCGGGTTACGGCACTATTAATGATCTGGTGTCGCAATTTTTTGGTGGCAAAGGCAGCCAATCATTACTGAAGGGTGAAGTGTGTCGTGCTTATATTATGGGGCGACATATTCCGGTTTCGGTGACAGGTATCATCACCGCGAGGCATGAAAATGGTGATGTCACTGTGTATGTTGCTACAGCGCCCATACCCACATCGGGAATGATCTATCACCTGTCCATTGAATGTGTGGATTTGTTGCCACAGGTTTCCGTAGAAGCTGCCATGAAAACAGTGATTGCTTGCGGCAGTGGTTCCCAAACAATTTTATATTGAGAGAGGCAATTCCAGCTCTTCATCCATCACGCAGTTACGCCCTGCTGATTTTGCCTTGTAAAGGGCAGTGTCAGCACGTTTGAATAAATCCTGGGATTTTTCTTTATTGCCATGATGCAAGGATGAAATACCGATGCTCACAGTAGGTGAAATACTTTCATTCTTTGTATTAATACGGCTTTCTGCAATTTGTTGTCGCAAACGCTCGGCAATAATGTGCGCGCCCTGAATATTGGTGTTACGTAATATCACCAAAAATTCTTCACCACCAAAACGGAAAATCAAATCGGTTTCGCGACAAACTGTCTGGATGGTTTTGGCGATGGCAACCAACACCTGATCGCCTTTATCGTGGCCGTGAGAATCGTTGATTGTTTTAAAGTGATCGACATCAATCATCAGTATCGATAAATCCTGATGATGGCGTTCAGCCAGCGGTAACTCACGGCGAATGGCGGTTTCCAGCGCCTTACGATTGCCTATCATGGTTAAGGGGTCAAGCAGTGCGAGAGTCAGGGCGTCCTGATAGCGGATTGCATTACGTAAGGCAAATACAAAAGATCCGACAAACATTTCAATATTCATTAATTCGTCTTCACTGAAACGTCGGCTGCGTGACAGGGTTAATTCCCCCAAAAAACCCTCATCGGTCGAGAGCCTGTAATTGCATGAATGAATACTGCTCCTGCCAACTTTATAAATTTGCTCAGCAGCTCTCAGAGCCAGGGTGCTTCCGGAAACACTGACTATGGGTTGTATGTGTTTGAAGAAAGATGCCAGCAATTGATGTGGATTCAGACTGGTTTGCAGTGCTTGCATCAGCTTTAGTTGAGCTGTCAGGCGGGTTTCATTACTAATGGGGGTCGGGTTTTGTACCTTGGTTAATGGAGCATTAATCATGGTTAAATCACGCATAAGATTTACCTTTGTCTAAATCCTGATCTGCTGGTTAAGCTACTTATGCTGATTAAGCGAATTCTGTGCCATTAGATCTTAAGCAATAAAAACACAATAAAATCAAGTGATTAGATGGCTTTATTAAACTGATAGGTAAAAATATAAACGGTTTTATGTCACATATCCCAAGTGAATTTTTTCAAGATTGCGGTAAATCTTTGCCCTAATGTCAAAAGTTTGTCGGTAATGAAGTTGCTTTTGGTGACATCTGCCGTTTTTTTTATTACATTTCGTCAGAATTTACAAAGTGACTCCTAGGATCATGTTCTATACTCAAACGCATTCCCATAACAAAATTTGGCAGATAGCCGATGAGTGACAAGTCAGTCCCGTTTTTTCATGGTATCTCCTTCCGTCTGGCCAAGATCGGTATTGTGTTGGCAATTATTTTGAGCATTTTGATGAGCTGGGTGCAGTTCTATCTGGATTTCATGAGTCAGGAAAAAGAATTTGAATCCCTGATCGACAAGATTTTAAAAGTGGCGACTCCACCAGCGGTCAGATCGGTTTCCACATTGGATGACGAGTTGGCCTATGAAGTAGTGAATGGTCTGCTGCGTTATGGTTATGTTTATCGGGTCATTATTTATGACGATACCGGTAATATTCTGGCTCAGGGAAGCAACCCTCGCCCGGAATTGAAAACCCGATGGTTGACCAGTCGCATTACCACCAATACCCGTGATTTCAGTGATGTGCTGGTATTGCCCGGTTATATGGATGGTACTGCAGGGCGCATCGAATTTTCAGTGGACATGGATCTGGCATTGGAAGGTTTTTATGACCGCACTTTTACCG
>CAMLRJ010000263.1 GCA_946482345.1 uncultured Cellvibrio sp. | reverse complement strand
CCGCCGACCCCAGCATTATGAGTGCTGTGCTCTAACCGGCTGAGCTATCTAGCCAAATCTGCGACAGGTGAGTCGCAAAAGAGGCGCGCATTTTGGCTATAGGCGAGGGGCTTGTCAACCGCTAAAAGGCTATCAGCTGATGCAGTGGCGGGTTGATCCGTATATCATGCGCAGCCTCAGTTAATCACCGTTTTTGCAAAAAGTTCATAAAAAGGCTCACGATGGAATTTCTTGATCTCTCCCCGGTTTCCCGCGCCCAAGGCATAGTGCAATTGCCTGGCTCCAAAAGTATTTCCAACCGCACGCTCTTGTTGGCTGCACTTGCCAAGGGCAGGACAGAGATCCGCGATTTGCTCAAGTCAGACGATACCGACCGAATGTTGGAAGCTCTGTCGGCTCTTGGCGTCAGTGTCACCAAAACTGGCGAGAATGATTATGAGGTTGTGGGAACGGGTGGACATTTTCCCGCTAAAGAAGCCGATTTGTTTTTGGGGAATGCCGGAACTGCCTTTCGTCCTTTAACGGCGGCTTTGGCTTTCAGTGGTGGTACCTACAAGCTTCATGGTGTGCCGCGCATGCATGAACGTCCGATTGGTGATTTGGTGGATGCTTTGCGCCAAGTCGGTGCTGACATTAGTTATCTTGGACAAGAAGGCTTTCCGCCTTTATTGATCAAACCTGCACAAATCGTCGCTAAAGGGACTATCAAAATTCGCGGTGATGTCTCCAGTCAATTTCTAACCGCTTTGCTGATGGCGTTGCCTATGACGGGTCAGGAAACCCGGATCGAAATGGTCAGTGAGTTGATTTCCAAGCCCTATATCGAAATCACCTTGAAGTTGATGGCACAGTTTGGTGTGACGGTTCAGCGTGATGGCTGGGAGCGTTTTACTGTTCCAGCGGCTACGGGTTATCAAAGCCCCGGTCGCGTGTTTGTGGAAGGTGATGCATCTTCTGCGTCTTATTTTTTAGCGGCAGGTGCTTTGGGTGGCGGGCCGCTTCGTGTTCAAGGTGTGGGCGCCAATAGTATTCAGGGTGATGTGGCATTTGCCGATGCGCTGGAAGAGATTGGTGTGAAAATTACCAAAGGTGAAAACTGGATTGAAGCATCTGCGCCTGCGTTGCCCCTGAAATCGTTTGATCGCGATTTTAATCATATTCCCGATGCCGCTATGACATTGGCCGTTGTTGCGCTCTTTTGCGATGGCCCGTCACGCCTGACCAACATCGCCAGCTGGCGCGTAAAAGAAACGGATCGTATTTCTGCCATGGCTACTGAATTGCGCAAACTTGGCGCAATAGTGGAAGAGGGTGAAGACTGGTTGCGTATTACGCCCGTCGAAAAATTAATTCCCAATGCTGCAATCGATACTTACGATGACCACCGCATGGCGATGTGTTTTTCTTTGGCAACTTTTGGTGGTGTGCCTGTACGAATTAATGATCCCAAATGCACAGCCAAAACATTTCCGACTTATTTTGATGTGTTTAAAGGTGTAGTGAAATAAATCTTTTTGAGGCAAATGATGATGCGCAGGTTTCAATTTTTTGTAATACCTGTTTTTTTCTTCATGCTTGCGCTGTCGTTTGTTTCAAAAGCGGATGAAATTGCCAAACCTAAATCCATTGCATCGCTTAATCTATGTCTGGATGCCTTATTGTTGAAATTGGTAGAACCGGAACGAATCAATTCGTTAACTTATTTATCTGCCAGTTCGCAATTTTCACCTGTTGCTGATCAAGTCAAAAAATTTCATCTTAATCGTGGTCTTGCTGAAGATCTGGTGCCGCGTAATCCTGATTTAATTGTGGTAGGTGATTTTGGAGCGGCAGATGCAAAAGCGTTGTTATCGCAATTAGGCTTTCGCGTTGAAACACTCTCACTTCCGCAAACTTTGGATGGCATCACAGCGCATATTCGTAAATTAGGGGAATTAACTGGCAGCCAATTAAAAGCGGAAGAAATGTCAGGTCAGTTGGAAAAACAAATTGCAAGATTGGATGCAGCAAAACAGAATCACAAGTTAATACCGGCCTTTTGGTATTCTTCAAATGGTGTGGTGGTGGGGGCGCATACACTGGAAAATGAATTAATGACGCGTGCGGGATTTTATAATCTGGCATTGGATAAAAACATCAGTGGTTTCGCACAAATTGATTTGGAAGATTTAATTCTCGCGCAACCCCGTGTCATTATTATTGAAGCTTCTGATGTTCCCGCATTTTCCATTGCACAGGAATACGTACAGCATCCGGTACTTTCAAAAAACAATGTCAAAATTATAACCTTGCCAGCAACCTTGTCTGTTTGTATCGCACCTGTTGCGGTGGATGTAATTGCAAATTTGATCGAACAGAAACAAACATTGGGTGAATAATAAAAAGTGAAAAAAATTTCATATTTCAAATTAATTTTATTATTAGCTTTGGCTGTTATTGCGGCGTTTATTGCATCACTGTCGATGGGCAATTCTTCTATTTCGATTGTGCAAGCCATTAGTGATTTGTTGCATCAACAGGATTCATTGCATCAAACCGTTGTTTGGAATATTCGTTTGCCTCGTGTGTTGTTGGCATTACTGGTAGGCGCAACATTAGGAATGGCGGGAGCGGCCATGCAAGGTTTTTTACGAAACCCTTTGGCAGAACCGGGGATTTTGGGTGTTTCAAGCGGCGCTGCTTTGGGTGCAGTTCTGGTTTTATATTTTGGATTGGCCGCATCTGTTTGGTTTGTGTTACCGGTAGCGGCGATTGTAGGTGCCATGATTGCATTGATTATGGTTTATCTGCTTGCCGGTTTTCGTAGCAGCGTGCTTTCACTGATTTTGGCCGGTGTTGCCATCAATGCAATTGCCGGTGCGATGATTGCGGTTGCATTAAATTTTGCGCCCAGTTTATTTGCCATGCAGGAAATTATTTTTTGGCTGATGGGGTCTTTGGCAAATCGCAATATCAATCACGTCATCATAGCGGCACCTTTTATTTTAATTGGATGGATTTTACTTTTTGGTCGCTATCGTTTTTTAAATGCATTGAGTCTTGGTGAACAAACGGCCGCATCCTTGGGTTTTTATCCGCAGCGTGAACGTAATTTATTATTGATCGGTTTGGCATTGTGTGTGGGTGCAGCAGTGGCTGTCAGCGGTAGTATCGGCTTCGTGGGTTTAGTGGTGCCGCATTTGTTGCGACCATTAGTCGGGCATCAACCGGGAAAATTATTATTGGCGAGTGCGTTGGGTGGTGCATTGTTGGTGTTGTCTGCTGATATGTTGGTTAGATTATTTGATACGGCGCGCGAATTAAAATTAGGTGTCGTGACTTCGTTGTTGGGCGGACCTTTCTTTTTAGCGTTAATTTTAAAAACGCGCTCGCGCTGGATTTAATATGAATTTATTAACTGGCGATTTATTAACTGCTAATGATATTTCCTTGCAACTGGGTAACCGGCAAATTATCAGTCAGGTTTCTGTGCGGCTTGATGCTAACGAATTTGTTGGATTAATAGGCCCCAATGGTGCCGGTAAAAGCTCATTGTTGCGAATTCTGGCTGGATTAAACCGGCAACATCACGGCGATGTATTTTTGCCACACAATCATGAACTTGTATTAATTGATAAAATCCCTGCGCCAGCGCGCGCAAAATTTTTAGCTTATCTTGCGCAACATGAAACACCAGCATGGCCTGTAAGCGTAAAAAATTTGGTGGGTCTTGGGCGATCTCCCTGGAACAGCAGTGTTAATTTAAATCAACAGGATGAGCAAGCGATTCAATTTGCATTGCAAATGACGGATTTGACGGATTTGTCAAACAGATGCGTAAACGAATTATCGGGTGGTGAATTACAGCGTGTATTGCTCGCGCGTGTTTTTGCCGGTAACCCACAATTGATTATTGCCGATGAGCCCATCGCATCACTGGATGTATACCATCAATTGCACATTATGGAATTGCTCTATTCCCATGCTTTACAAGGTGGTGCGGTCATTGCCGCATTACATGATTTAAGTTTGGCTGCGCGTTTTTGTTCGCGTTTAATTTTAATGCATCACGGAAAAATTATTGCCGAAGGCCAACCGGTAGACGTATTAACACCTGATAACCTTGCGCAGGTTTATGGAATAAAGGCACATGTTGATTGTCGCGAAGATGGTGTGGTGATTGTTCCGGTTGAGAGAATCAATTAAAAATTTTAGCTGAATAAAAAAATCCCGGAATATTTTCCGGGATTTTTTTATTATGAGCTATTACAGACACTCAGTAAGTCTGCAATATTTTCAAGCGCCAACCTTGTTCCCAAAGTTCATCATATTTTGCTCTATAGCTGTCGTAGCCCCAACCATAAACCTGGATTTCAGATGCTGTGCTGGGTCGCCAAACAGCGGTGTAGCGTACTTGACCATTGATGACATAAGGTTGAAGCATGGATAAGCGCCAGCCTTGTGGCCAGAGTTCGTCATATTTTGCTCTGTAGTCAGCGTAGGTCCATCCATACACTTGCACTTCGTTGGTTGTACTGGGCCGCCAAACTGCTGTGTAACGAACTTCGTTATTGACGACGTAAGGTTGAATCATTTTTAAACGCCAACCTTGCGGCCAAAGTTCATCGTATTTTGCGCGATAATCTGCATAAGTCCATCCATACACTTGCACTTCACTTTCTGTACTTTGTTTCCAAACGGCGGTGTAACGAACCTGGCCGTTAATAACATAAGGTTGCAATATTTTTAATCGCCAACCTTGTGGCCAAAGCTCGTCATATTTCGCACGGTAATTGGCATAGGTCCATCCATACACTTGAATTTCCCCGCTGGTACTTGGGCGCCAGACAGCGTTGTATCTTACAACTCCATTCACAACAAAAGGTTGCAGGCTGAACAAACGCCAACCTTGAGTCCACAAGTAATCGTATTTTTTACGATAGTCTTCATAAGTCCATGCATAAACTTGAATTTCACTGGTGGTACTTTTGCTCCAGACAGCAGTGTAAGTTCCTGGAATCCCGGATGATTTTTTTCCGGAAAATTGTTTAATTTTACAATTGGTTGTATTCGGTAAATTATTTGCATTAAACAATAACGCGCAGTCTCTTATTTGTCCTGCTGCGATTATGTGATCAGAATTGGTTTCTGTTTGTCCAGGTAACATCCACAAGGGTGATGCAGCTGAGTGAGGATTTTTGCTAGCCTGAGTAACACCTCCTGTCGCTATCATCGCGAAACTGCGTGCAGTTCCGCCAGAGCCTTTATTGCTCACGCCCAATCGGTGACAACCCAAACATAAATTATTGGGAACTTCTACTTGATAAGCTTTCCAATCAGCAAATGCTTCACCAACAAAATAATAAGGCTGGTCGCTATTAAAATTAGGATCTTGTGCCCCCGGTAATTTGTTAACGCCAGTCAATTGGGTGAGATAAGGTGAACGCACAATTGGCCCGTTGTCGTGACAGGACACACAAGTGAAACTGCTATTGGCGATTGCAGTCGGCGTCATCCAGAACACGGGATTGCCC
>CAMLRJ010000262.1 GCA_946482345.1 uncultured Cellvibrio sp. | reverse complement strand
ACTGTGACCCAAATAGCCGCCGTATGTGAGATGTTGAAGCAGTTGCTCAAAACAAAAAATGTGACCTATAAACAATTGGCTCAGGCTTTGGATTTAAGTGAAGCCAATATCAAACGAATTTTTTCTACGCAAAGTTTTACGCTGGATCGACTGGATGAAATTTGCCAGATTCTGGAAATATCGCTGACAGATTTATTTGTGCTGACGTCGCAAAAAGAACAAAAGATTTCGCAGTTAACGGCTGAGCAAGAAGAGGAGTTGATGCGCGATCCAAAATTGTTATTGGTTGCGGTTTGCGCGCGCGATGGTTTTACTTTTCAGGAGATTATTGATCAATACCAAATCACCGAGCACGAAGCCATTCGTTTGTTTGCGCGGTTGGATAAACTCAAGATGTTGCAACTGTTACCGGGCAATAAATATAAATTGCTGGTGGCGCAGGATTTTCGCTGGATTCCAAACGGGCCTTTGGAAAAATTTATGTCCACCGAAGTGGTCACGGAATTTATGCAAGCGAATTTTACCGAGCCGAATAGTTTTCGTTTTTATTTACGCGGCAGCTAT
Source organism: uncultured Cellvibrio sp. (assembly GCA_946482345.1). The sequence goes on along the minus strand of CAMLRJ010000262.1, from coordinate 4,952 downwards.
TCCGAAGCTTCTCTTGCAATTTTAATTGCCAAGTTGAATCAATTAACCAAAGACGCTGCAGATCTTAATCATCAGGATTCCAAGCTGCCATTGGAAAAACGTATTCATGCTGGTTTGTTGTTGGCGACCCGCCCCTGGGAATTTAAGTTGTTTGCTGATATGCGTCGCAAAAATTAATCCAAAGCATAACGATAGTGCCCGGAAATAGGGTAAGCGAACAGCACATCTTCCATTTTTGGGCCAGCGCCAATATTGTGAACAATTAAATAACGTTGGTTGTCTTTTGATTTTTGATCTACGACTACGCCTATGTGCGGTAATTTATTGTCGAGCATCCAGGTCACCAAATCACCGGGTTGATAGTCTTCCGGTTTTTCAGTCACCTTTAATTTTTTTCCTTTCCGTGTAAAAAATGTTTGCAAGTTGGGTACGCGGCGGTGATCTATATTGGTGTCAGGTTTATTTTGATTCCAATGTCGTTTGGCAGGGTAAATCGAAAAATTAGCTTTGATGTCCTGATGTACTTGTTCCTGTAAATCAATTCCCAACTTGCGATAAGCGCGAATGACAACGTCGGTACACACACCAAAATGCGCAGGAATATCACCATTGGGGTAGGGTATTTTGAAATAAGCAGGATTATAAATAACGCCTTCTTTGGTTTGATTTATAGCAGCTTGAATAAATTGTGTGTTTTTATTTTGCGATTGGTCGGCAAAGAGTTGGATGGATAGGAAGAGGGAGAAATAAATTAAGCTGTTGAGTAATTTCATAAATTCGATCTCTTTTTTAGTTTTCCTTACCCCACCCTAATCCTCCCCTCAAGAACTGCTCCTGCGTTGCTCTACCTTCTGCATCCATGCAGTCGTTGGCAGGGGAGGGAACAGATTTCACTTCGCAAAAAACAGAGGGTAAAGCTGTTGAGATTAACTTACCCCAAAAACCTTTTAACCAGTGGAATTTTTGTAACAAGAAAATTCACTGCAGCCAATCCCAATAAAACACCAGAAGAGTTGGCGACTATATCGAGCCAGCTGAATGTTCTGGGTGGATTAAAATGTTGCGCGATTTCGATTGCTATTGAATAAGCAATTAACAACACCGCTTTTTTCCACCATTGCCATTGTGGTCTCGCTGCACTTATTGAAAATGAGGCGACAAGATAGCCAATAAAATGCATGAATAAATCATTAAAGCTACCCACCAGGGATTCGGGGTGTGGTGTTAAACCTAAAAAAGTGTAAAGAGCGATCAAACAGTAAAATTGTAATAACATCAAAAAACGCCACATAAAAATCCTTACATTTATCCGGCCATAGCCGCAATATTTTCTGCGTTGTATAAATCTTGTGGGGTATTGATATTAAAAAATGGATCGTAGCGAGTATTGGCAAAATCCACTTTGATCATTTTTTGTGTTTCTATCCAGGACTGCATGCTGGGTATTTGATCTTGTTTGATGACCGTCTCAAGTTTGTCCAGTAAAGACACATGCCAAAGTGCGAAGGTGGGGTGTATTTGATGATTGGATTCGGCAACAGCTATGTGGGCGTGATTTTGGATGGCCGCGTCCAATAAACGTTGTGCAAGATCATTCGGGAAAAAAGGGCTGTCAGACGCAATGCTCATCAACCACTCTTGATCCGGGTAGGTATTTTTCATCCAATGTAAACCGGCATGAATGCCGGCGAGTGGGCCTTTAAATTCTTCGGATAAATCCGGCACTACAGGTAATTTACTGCGAGCAAAACGCAAGCTATTGCCGTTGGCATTCAGGATCAGGTGAGCGACTTGTGGTTGCGCACGTTCGATGGTTCGTTGGAGTAGTGATTTGCCAGCCAATGGTAGTAGACATTTGTCGCCGCCACCCATTCGACGAGCCTGGCCGCCAGCCAAAATAAGACCGCATATGGCTTGTGTTGATTTCATAAAAACCTTGATATGACAAATTATTAGCATTAACAAATTATTTATTCGCAGTTTAACTGCCAGCATAGAGGCATGGGAAATAACTTTTTATCCTTGTTTGAAGTCCCTCACCTCGACTATGTGAGACGCACGACACATTGGATTTTGCCATTAGCCTCAGTAGTATGCTCGCTCCAACTCTTTTGGAGGTCAACGATGGAGTTAAAACTTGAAGATTTTCGGCGTGAGTATACACAAGCTGGGCTGGACAGGGCGGATCTTAATGAAAATCCTTTGATTCAATTTGGTCGTTGGATGGATCAAACCATCCAGTCGGGTATTCCTGATCCCAATGCCATGACAGTTGCCACTGTTGATGCTACGGGCCAACCTTCCCAACGTATCGTTTTGCTGAAAAATCTGGATGAGCGGGGTTTTGTTTTTTACACCAACCTGCGCAGTCGTAAAGCACAGGATTTAAAACAAAATCCGAAAATCAGTCTGCATTTTCCCTGGTATTTTTTAGAGCGACAGGTCAAAGTTTGTGGTGTTGCTGAATCTTTATCTACTGCTGATGTGTTGAAATATTTCATGTCGCGTCCACGAGAAAGTCAGTTGGGTGCATGGGCATCACAACAAAGTCGTCCAATTTCTTCTCGTGAAATATTAATGAAACAATTTGAGACAATGAAAAATAAATTTGCAAATGGTGATATTCCGCTACCGGACTTTTGGGGTGGATACAGAGTAAAACCGCATCAGATAGAATTTTGGCAAGGTGGCGCGCATAGGTTACATGATCGCTTTCAATATAATTTGCAAGCTGATGGCAGTTGGACGATTCAACGCCTGGAGCCTTGATCAAACTAATTGTGGAGTGAATATGAAATCAATACATTTTGAAAAGTCGGGTGGCGCAGAAAAATTGTCAGTGATTGATGTTGAAATTCCCGTGCCTAAAGAAGATGAAGTATTGATTCGTGTTCATGCAGCCGGTATCAATCGCCCGGATATTTTGCAACGACAAGGAGTGTACCCACCACCTGCAGATGCGTCACCCGTTTTGGGTCTGGAAGTCGCAGGCGAAGTGGTTGTTTGTGGAAAACTAGCGCGCAGTTTGCAGCCGGGCGATAAGGTTTGTGCATTAGTCAATGGTGGTGGCTATGCAGAATACGCTGTTGCACCACAATCACAATCTATACCCGTCCCCAAAAATTATTCTTATGAACAAGCAGCGGCATTGCCGGAAACTTTTTTTACGGTTTGGCATAATCTTTTTCAGCGCGCAAAATTAATTGCCGGTGAAACACTGTTGGTACACGGCGGTGCCAGTGGTATAGGTACGACGGCGATCCAATTGGCAACCGCCTTTGGCGCAAAAGTTTATGCAACTGCATCAACACCGGAAAAATGTGCTGCGATTAGTCAGCTGGGTGCAGAAGCTATTTGTTACACTCAGGAAGATTTTGTTGCGCAAATCAAACAAAAAACGCACGGGCAGGGAGTGAGTGTGATTTTGGATATGGTTGGCGGTGATAATATTCAAAAAAATTTCTCTGCTGCCTCAGTCGAAGGCCGTGTAGTGAATATTGCTTTTTTAAAAGGCAGTAAACATATGATTGATTTAATGCCTTTGATGCTGAAACGATTGACACTAACGGGTTCAACTTTGCGATCACAGTCGGCCAGTATCAAAGCGAAAATTGCTAACGAACTTTTGCAACAGGTTTGGCCTTTATTGAATCAGGAAAAAATTAAACCGGTTATTGATTCAGTATTTAAACTTGATGACGTGATGAAAGCGCATCAGCGAATGGAATCGAATCAGCATATTGGGAAAATTGTGCTGGTAACATGACCCCCTCCTAACCTCCCCCTTGCCAGGGGGAGGGACTTTACTCCCTGCTAAATTAAGAAGGGAGTCGTTCCCCACTTTGAAAAAGGGGGGCTAGGGGGTATTTAAAATTCTTATTCAGTAAATAAAATCCAATGACAAACAATTCATCTCGTCCATTAGACGGCATTCGCATCATCGAGGTCGGCCAATTATTAGCAGGCCCCTTTGCAGGTTGCATACTCGCGTATTTCGGTGCTGAGGTAATTAAAATCGAACCACCTGAAGGTGATCCTATTCGCGGCTGGCGAATTCTGGAAAATGGCACATCACATTGGTGGCGAAGTATTGGTCGCAATAAAAAAAGTATTACCCTGGATTTGAAAAAAACAGAAGCGCAATTAATTGCGAAAACCTTGATCGATACTGCTGATGTTGTGATTGAAAATTTTCGTCCGGGGGTAATGGAAAATTGGAATTTGGGCCCCGACAATTTTAAAGAATCCAACCCTCATATTATTTATGCGCGCATTTCCGGATATGGACAAACCGGCCCCTATGCCAATAAACCCGGGTTCGCTTCTGTGTGTGAAGGCATGAGTGGTTTTCGTTATGTGAATGGATTTCCGGATCAGGCACCTGTGCGTCCTAATTTAAGCATTGGCGATACTATTTCCGGAATTCACGCAGCTTTAGGCATTGCATTGGCCATTATTCAACGACAAAAAGATCCACAAGAAAATGGGCAAGTGGTGGATGTTGCTCTTTATGAATCTATGTTTAATTTAATGGAAGCGGTTGTGCCGGAATTTTCAGGTGCGGGTGTTATTCGCCAACCATCAGGCACTACAGTGACAGGTATAGTTCCAACCAATACTTATCGCTGTAAAAATGGAAAATATGTAGTGATTGGCGGTAATGGCGATTCAATTTTTCAACGATTGATGCAAACTGCCGGGCATCCTGAAATGGCAAATGATCCACGCATGGCAAATAATGCCGGGCGCGTTATTCACGAACAGGAAATTGATAATGCAATTGCTGTTTGGTGCATGAGTAAAAATTCTGAAGAAATTTTGGAGTTGTTGGATAAAGCCAAAGTGCCTGCAGGCCCGATTTATAATGTGCAGGATATGTTTGCGGATCCTCATTTCAATGAGCGCGGTATGTTTGAGCAAGTGGAAATTAACGGCAAACCTTTAAAGATTCC
>CAMLRJ010000261.1 GCA_946482345.1 uncultured Cellvibrio sp. | reverse complement strand
TCTTTCCGTTAAAATGCAATTCACTTTTTTCAGGAAGATATTCAGCAGGACTCAGCATACCCTTCTCGTAGGTTAATACTGCAGCTAGCACATCGTTTGAATCATTGGTCATTTCGCCACTATCCAATACGATGCAGCGATCAGCGTACTCTAATACACTACTGGTACTATGAGTCACCATTAAAATGGTGACTCCTTTTCTTTTAAGTGCCTCCATCCTCTGAAAGCATTTATACTGAAAGCCAATATCGCCAACAGCCAGCGCCTCATCAACAATAAGAATCTCAGGGTCAACACTTGCTTGAACAGAAAAAGCCAAGCGGACAACCATACCACTTGAATATGTTTTAATCGGTTGATCAATGAACGCCCCTATGTCGGCAAAGGACACAATTTCATCAAACTTGGAGTTAATTTCTTCAAGACTTAAGCCAAGCACAGACGCATTTAAATAGACATTCTCGCGACCAGTGAATTCTGGATTGAATCCGGAACCAAGCTCAAGAAGGGCGGCTATACGACCATTCGTTCGAATTATTCCACTTGAAGAATTCAGGGTCCCACATATAATTTGCAAAAGCGTAGACTTACCGCTTCCATTACGGCCTACAATTGCAACAGACTCCCCCTTTCTAACAGTGAAGGATATATTTTTTAGCGCCCAAAACTCTCTGAAATATGCACGTTTAGGCAGACTAAAAATTTTTTGAACTCTTGGAAAGAAAAATTGTTTTAGCCGATCTCGAGGATGCTCATAAATCTGGAAGCATTTGCTTACACCTTCAACGCATATCGCGATTTCAGACGACATTGAACACCCTCACATATAGATAATCTGGTTACTGCCAATTGAAGGTTCATATTAGTACGGCACATAGAGTTCAGGCGCCAGAACTAGTTTGTTTAGCCACGCTTTTCATTCGTTTTGAAAAAGAAAGAACGACTAACCAGTCGCGAATAGTTTGGCAAGTTCATAAATGGATCTAGTCAAACATAATTTCGCTCATACCTTTGAATCCTATTGACGTTCGCCTTTTTGCGGCGACCTCAAAGAACATCAGAAAAGCCCTTACGCGTTTTCTGAAACCACGCGAAGCCAAACCAAGCGAATAGCAAGGAAAGAAGAGTACTAATTAGAATCTCGAAAAAGTCTGGTAAATTCCCCCAATAGAGTACATTTCTTACTTGCTCAATAATGTTCGTAAGGGGGTTCAAGTACAGAAAGTACTGGTACTCTTCAGGTAGCGCACTAACAGGATAAAATATCGGCGACAAAAACATAAGAACGGTGGAAATTACAGCGACAAATTGCGACAGATCACGCAAGTAAACACCGAGGGATGCCAATAGCCATGAAATCCCGAGTGTAAATAGAATCAATGGCATCAATACGATTGGTAAAAGACAAGCTGTTATAGGTGGACGACCAAATAAAAGGGCAAATGCAATGGCCCACACCATTAAACTTATCAGCATATGAAACAACGCCGCCCCTAAAGCAACAATTGGTAAAATTTCGAGTGGAAAAACTACCTTTTTTACATAATTCACGTTATCCAAAATCAGTCTTGGAGATCTGTTCAGCATTTCAGAAAAAAGACTGAATACAATTAGTCCCGCAAATAAAACTAATGCGAACTCAGTCTTAGAGTCCCCTCCCCCACCCCAACGAGCCTGAAAGATGACGCTGAACACGAATGTATAAACAAGAAGCATGAGAACGGGATTGAAGAACGACCACAACAAGCCCAACATCGAGCCACGATAACGCCCAATGATCTCACGCTTTACAAGCGACTTAGTAAGATGTCTGTTGTTCAGAAAGCTAGCAAACAATGACATCGGGGAGAGAGAAAAATCTTGCATCAGTCATATATCTCCGCATTCTTCAGTAAAGTAGCAGCAGCGTCTTTTTGTGAAAGAATGGGTAACGAGTTTATCGGCCAATTCACTGACAAATCAGGGTCATTCCATAACAAACTTCGTTCAAATTTTGGTGCGTAATAATTTGTCGTTTTATACAAAAACTCAGCGTACTCGCTAAGCACAACAAAGCCATGCGCGAATCCTTCAGGAACCCAAAGTTGTTTTCTATTTTCCGCACTCAAATGCTCGCCGACCCATTTCCCAAATGTCGGGGATTTTTTCCGAAGGTCGACAGCGACATCAAAAACCTCACCAACTACCACACGCACTAGTTTTCCTTGAGGCTGGCTTATCTGATAGTGAAGTCCACGGAGAACACCTTTCGTTGACTTTGAATGATTGTCTTGGACAAATTTTCGCTCTGGGCCGACGACATCATCAAAGGCACTTTTGTTGAAACTCTCGAAAAAAAAACCTCTGTCATCACCGAAAATTTTGGGTTCAAAGAGCACCACATCGGGTATTTCAAGACGCGTGAATTTCATCAGAAAACCTTTTCATTTAGTATTTGCTTAAGATACTGACCGTACCCATTTTTCAACATCGGGGTAGCAAGAGCAGAAAGCTCACTGGCATCTATCCAACCATTCCTGAACGAGATTTCTTCAGGACACGCAATTTTCAAGCCCTGCCGCTTTTCCAAAGTCGCAATAAAATGGCTTGCCTCAAGCAGTGAGTCATGCGTCCCGGTATCCAACCAAGCATATCCACGCCCCATAATCTCTACCTGCAACTGATTGCGTTCGAGATAAATCAAGTTCAGGTCCGTAATCTCAAGCTCTCCACGCGGTGACGGTTTGAGAGACTTTGCTATATCAACCACTTGATTGTCGTAAAAATAGAGGCCAGTAACGGCGTAGTTTGATTTTGGCTGTTTCGGCTTTTCCTCCAGCGAAAGCACTTTACCCTGAGAATCAAACTCGGCAACTCCATAACGTTCGGGGTCATGAACGTGGTATGCAAATACGGTCGAGCCACTGACTCTCGCATCGGCGTTTGCCAACAGACGATGAAAATCATGGCCGTAGAAAATATTGTCGCCAAGCACCAATGCACTTGGGTCATTTCCGATGAATGACTCACCGATAAGAAATGCCTGGGCAAGTCCATCGGGGCTTGGCTGAATGGCATAAGTCAGGTTGAGGCCCCACTGCGAACCATCACCCAACAGCTGTTGATAGCGGGGCGTGTCCTGTGGGGTCGAGATGATCAGAATGTCGCGAATGCCCGCCAACATCAGGGTGCTGAGTGGGTAATACACCATTGGTTTGTCGTAGACCGGCAATAGCTGCTTACTGATTGCCAAAGTGGCAGGGTGCAGTCTTGTACCAGAACCACCAGCCAGAATAATGCCCTTCCGCATACGAATCTCCATTACAATATTTGCTTAAGCACGTGGTCCAGCCCCTGTTGCCAAGGTGGCAGTGCGAGATCAAAAGTGGCACGCAGCTTGTTCGTCGACAATCGAGAATTCTTTGGGCGCGGGGCTTGTACTGGATAGTCCTCAGTGCGTATTGCTCCGATATCCATCGCCCTCACTTTCAATGCCCTCCCATTTTGTTCCGCCGCTGTAATAACGTACTTGGCAAAGTCATGCCAAGTTGTGGTCCCATCAGCGACCAAGTGATAGGTGCCATACGGAAACGTGGCTCCATTAGCTTTCTTATATTGCCCAATCACTTGCGCGGTCACATCGGCGATAAGAGCGGCAGACGTTGGAGCGCCATACTGATCAGCCACGACATTGAGAGTGTCACGCTCTGTAGCCAGCCGTAGCATCGTTTTGGCGAAATTGGCCCCATGTGCACCAAAGACCCAGCTAGTGCGAAAAATAAGATGCTTATTGTTGCTCTCACGAAGACCGACTTCTCCAGCATGCTTAGTCTTGCCGTAAATGCTTAATGGTGCTGGAGTGTCGTACTCTGTAAATGCTTTGTCGCCCGTGCCGTCAAAAACGTAATCAGTGGAGTAATGAACAACAAGAGCGCCAATCTTTGTGGCCTCTTCGCCTATGATTCTGGGTGCTAATGCGTTGAGGCGATTGGCAGTCTCCATATCCGACTCGGCCTTGTCTACCGCGGTATAGGCTGCGGGATTGACTATAACATCCGGGCGAACCTTTCGAATGAGAGCTCGAATTGCCTCAGCATCATTCAGATCACAATCCTTCTGCCCAACAGATGTAAGCTCGCCGAGTGGTGCAAGTGCGCGCTGGAGTTCGAACCCCACTTGCCCATTCTTGCCGGTTAACAAAATCTTCACCGTCATGCTCCGTACTGTTTACCTACCCACTCACGGTAAGCACCGCTGGTCACGTTTCTGACCCATGCTTGGTTATCCAGATACCACTGAACTGTTTTCCGAATGCCGGTTTCAAAGGTTTCGGCCGGCCTCCAGCCTAGCTCGCGTTCCAGCTTGGTAGCATCAATGGCATAGCGGCGATCATGCCCGGGCCTGTCTGCGACATAAGTGATTTGCGTCATATACGAACCACCATCGGTACGTGGTTGTAACTCATCAAGAATTGAACACAGAGTCTTCACCACTTCGATATTGGGCTTTTCGTTCCAACCGCCGACGTTATAGGTCTCCCCAATCTTCCCCGCAGCAAGCACACGACGGACCGCACTACAGTGATCTTTCACGTACAACCAATCACGGATTTGCTGACCATCACCATAGATTGGTAATGGTTTTCCGGATAGCGCATTCAAAATACACAGTGGTATAAGTTTTTCTGGGAAATGATAGGGACCGTAGTTATTGGAACAATTGGTCGTCAGCACCGGCAAACCATAGGTATGATGATATGCGCGCACCAGATGGTCAGAGGCGGCCTTACTTGCGGAGTATGGACTGTTGGGCTCGTACCGATTGGTTTCGGTAAACGCGGGGTCCGACTTACTCAATGACCCGTAAACTTCATCGGTGGAAACATGAAGGAAGCGAAAACCAGCTTTACTCGGCTCGTCCAGTTTCGACCAGTAGCTACGAACTGACTCCAACAGATTAAATGTTCCAACGATGTTGGTCTGAATAAACGCTCCAGGACCGTGAATGGAGCGGTCAACATGGCTTTCTGCTGCGAAATTCAGAACTGCGCGAGGCTTATGCTCCGCCAACAGCTGCGAGACAAGTTCAGTATCACCGATGTCGCCTCTCACAAACATATGTGAGGTATTGCCTTTAACGCTGGCAAGATTGTCGAGATTTCCGGCATAGGTGAGATTATCCAAGTTAACAACCATCTCGCTGGATTGAGCTAACCAATCCAGAACAAAATTGCTACCGATAAATCCTGCACCACCAGTCACCAAAATTGTCATATTCAGATTCTCACTATCGTAGGATCAATGTTCTTTAGCAAAGACTCTAGCGTAGCCACTTGCTGATGGACGACACCAACCGAATCAAGTGCTTCCACATTAAGTCGCAGCAGAGGTTCTGTATTGGATGAGCGGATGTTGAATCGCCAATGTTTAAACGATAGGCTCAGTCCATCAGTTTTATCGATGCCAATGGCATCTTTCTCAAACGCTGACGCAACCTCGGCAACAACAGAACCGGCATCACGTACCCTGTAATTGATTTCGCCACTGCAAGGGAACGCAGCAATGCGCTCATTAACCAGTGCAGAGAGGGGTA
>CAMLRJ010000260.1 GCA_946482345.1 uncultured Cellvibrio sp. | reverse complement strand
TTTTTCGTCATTCCTGCGAAGGCAGGAATGACGAAAGAGATGCATAAATTACATCAGCAAAGCCAGCAAATCCCAATGCCCCACAACACATGTTCCTGTGTCGGCATGAGCAAGACGATAGGCTTTCCATTCAGCCAATCCTGATTGCAAATCCTTGTCGTCACTTTTTTCTACAGCTGCTGCAATTCCCTGAATTAACTCGCGCACCAAATTTTTATCTTGCGCAGTCAACTGCCATGGGCTGGGATGCATCAACACTTTGTAACCTTTTTTTACCAATGCTGTTTTCAAATACTCTGTCGCATCTGGCCCCAACGCAGGACCAAACCCCTTGTCGCGCAGCTGATCCTGATTAAATGCTTGTAATACTTTTTCATCGAGAGGATGTGCAGGATGCCACTGCGTTGTGCCATCGTAATTAAGTGCCGCATAAAAAGCCGTGCATTGTGCATTCAAGCGCTCAAGCAATGCATCAATAAAATCAGCCGATACCAAATCAAATAATGCAGAAGCTGAAATAAGATGCACATTATCCAATGGCAACTTTTCAACAGCTGTTAAGTCGGCTTGGCATATTTTTATTGCATAATTCTGTTGATGACGACGCAAGGCTTCATTAAGTAATACTTCATCAAGGTCAACCAGACACCACAACATTTTTTGCATCATTTCCGGATGAGTCAATTGACTGAATGTACGCAAAGTTGAGCCGGTACCTGCACCCAGATCCACTACCGAAAATTTATTCCAACGGGATTGGGATAGCCAGGATAATAACTCCTGTACCAGAAATTTATCACGTGCGGAAAAATCAGCGGGCTCACGCAAATCCAACCAGGCAACAGAAAAACTACACATAATTTTTACCTTGGATCAATTATTGGAATTTATTAATCGACGAATTAATTGATCAACACAGATTGCAGTGTCTTGCCAGCGGGGTAAATTGGCTGATGCACTTCTTGCACCCGCTTGCAATTGTGCACGCAATGAAGGATCTTCCAATAAAGATCGCAAGGCCATTGCCAAACTTTTACTATCAGCAGCAGGCACCAATAATCCCGCAGTCTCAGGAACCACATCAGGCACTGCACCCGCGCGCGCAGCAACAATAGGCAAACCAAAAGATAATGCTTCCGCGAAAACCATTCCATATCCTTCAAATAAAGAGGGCAATACAAATACATCTGCTTGCAAATATTCACGGGCAACATCAGCACAATGCCCCAACAACAGAATACGATTTTGTAAACCATAATGGGCAATTTGTTGTGTTAATTCTCTTGCCCAATCCGCATCAAAATCTGCGCCACCGACAAATCGTGCAATCCATTCAAGATCCTGTAATTCTGCAAGCGCTTCAATTAAAAAGTTGTGTCCCTTGCGCCGTGTAAGGCTGGCGATAGTCAATAAAACAGGTGGATTACCCACACCAGCAGCGAAAGGCTGCGCATAGGTTCCGGGTAATGCAAGTGTGATTTTGTCAGCTGCAATTGCAAATCTCTCACGCAATATATCAGCGGTTGTTTTACTGGTGACTATCACCGCAGATGACAAAAGTAATGCACGTTTTTCAGAATCAAAAAACTGCTCTGCCTGCAACTGACTTAATCCTGTTTCCAACATGAGTGGATGATGGCAGAGCGCAATAATTCGCAAACGGGATGACTCAACCTCTGCAACTTTATCCAGAACTCCCCAGGCAAGCCCATCAACAATCACCAGTGAATTATCCGGCAATACAGCAAATTGTTTTGCTGCATCATCCAGAGCAACTGCATCCGGAAACGGAAAACGGGCAGATAATTGAATCTTTCGCAATTTATAGCCCAAAGCCGTCAGACCGATAATTAACTCTCGATCATAGCCATAACCACCAGTCAAGGTATTAATATCGCCGGGGATCACAAAATAAATATCAAACATAAATAGCCTGGCTCGTGTTGCCGATAAATTTTTGATGCCACAAAACAGCAGCCGATTATTATGCAGAACGCCAGGAGTTGCACTCAAAAAATTACTGATGGATTATCAACACTGCAAAATAAACAATTCTTGAAAAAGTGAATATTTGACGACTCACTCAAGGATCTGTATAACAAACCGGTTATTAACTTTTCACAGTGATTTGCATGAATCTCAATCAACAAATTGCACAATGGCTGCAAGCGGCACAACAAAATCGTGATGATGCCGGGCGTCCATTCGTGACCCTGAGCTACGCACAAAGTGTGGATGGCAGTATCGCATTAAACAGCGATGAGCCAATGTCACTCAGCGGCCAGGAATCCTTGTGCCTGACTCACCAATTGCGCAGCATGCACGATGGCATTTTAGTCGGCATAGGCACAGTTCTGAGTGATGATCCACAACTAACAGTGCGTCACTGGGTTGGCCACAACCCGCAACCCATTGTGCTGGACAGTCAATTGCGTATTCCCGCCAAAGCGCGCCTTTGTTGTTTGCCGGACAAACGCTGCTGGGTACTGACAACAGTTAACAACAACGGCAAAGTGATTGAAGGATTGGAAATTACATCTTTACAACCTGATGCCGAGGGTCGTGTTTGTTTGCAAGGCGCACTGCAACTTTTGTGGAAAAAAGGAATAAAAAGTTTAATGGTTGAAGGTGGCGCAAATGTCATCAGCGCATTTTTATCCGCTGGTTTTGTGGATGCAGTGGTGATCACCATCACACCGCGTTTTATCGGAGGCTATAAAGCAGTGAACCCCGCCGGAAAAAATCATGTAGGCATGTCGCAAATAAAACCTTTTTTCTCTGCACCACTGGGCGATGATTTAATCCTCTGGGGCAAAATGAATTACACAGAACAAGCCGCATGAATTCATTGAACACTATCACCGCAACACAGATCTGGTTTACCGCAGCCAAACAAATTGAGCTGCGCCACCAACCACTTTCTGCTGCGGAATCCAATCAGGTTTTGGTACAAGCTGAATGTTCAGCTATCAGTGCCGGAACCGAAATGCTGGTTTATCGAGGACAAATTCCTGACAACATGTCGCTGGATTCCAGCATCGCAGCCCTACAACAAAGTACCCATTTTCCACTGCAATATGGATATGCAAGTGTGGGGAAAATTATTCGGACTGGATCCAATGTTGATGCTGATTGGCTGCATAAAAGAGTATTTTCTTTTCAACCACATGCCAGTCACTTTTTGACAGAAATAAATTCACTCATTCCGGTACCCGATGACATCACCGCTGAAAACGCAGTGTTTTTGGCGAATATGGAAACAGCAGTGAATTTAATTCAGGATGGCAACCCGCAAATAGGCGAGCAAGTTGTTGTATTGGGATTGGGCGTTGTTGGTTTATTACTGACTCAATTGCTTAACCGTTTTCCGCTCACCGGATTATTCGGTGTAGATGCAATAACAACGCGCCGGGAACTGGCAAAAAAAATCGGTACAAAAAAAGTGGTTGATACAAATGATATTAATCAATTGCGAACACTCTTGGATCATGGCGCTGATTTGATTTATGAAGTCAGTGGCTCACCCGCTGCGCTCAATTCAGCTATCGAGTTAAGTGGATTTAACAGTCGCATAGTGATCGGCAGCTGGTACGGTAATAAAACGACAGCCATTGAGCTGGGTGGCAAAGCACATCGCAATCGATTGCAAATCATCACCAGTCAAGTCAGCAGCATTGCACCGCAATTAACCGGACGCTGGAATAAAAACCGCCGATTCGATCTGGCATGGGAAATGATCCGACAAACACAACCTGCGGAATTAATTAGCCATCGTATGCCATTAATCGATAGCGAAAAAATTTATCAGGCAATTGATCGACAACCAGCGGACGTGTTGCAAGCGATTTTTTGTTACTGATTTTTTAAAAGCTGGATCCCTGCCTGCGCAGGGATGACAACGAATATATTTTAGATGACGACAAATGCATTTTAGATGACGACGAATGTATTTGATTAGATAGTGATAAATCTTACTTCTTACAGGAATTGATTATGTATAGCCTTGGTGTCAGACGCGATTTTATTGCCAATCATTTTTTAGTCGGTGGCGATTGGGGAAGTGAAAATTTTCCACATGCACATCACTATGTCGCCGAGCTTATTATCCAAAGCTCAATTCTGGACAAACATGGTTATTTGGTTGACATAGTCGAAGTAGAAGCGGCACTGGATAAAGTGATTTATTATTTTCGCGATAGTTTGTTAAATGACAAAATAGAATTCAGCGGATTGAATCCCAGCATTGAACATTTCAGCCGCATTATCCATGAAAAATTATTAGCGTTAATTACTCCTCCGGGCAATGGCAACTGCATGCTGAAGCTATGGGAAAATGAAACTTGCTGGGCAGCTTATTCGAAAGATTTTTAAATCGACCACAGAAAATATCCATTATGTGCATTTAGCAAACCAGCTTTTTCATATACAAGCTAAAAGGATCATGCACATAATCAGCAAAAGGCTCGCACACTTCAAAACCAAATCGCTTATAGAGTGCTATGGCAGGATAAAAATATTCTACCGTTCCTGTTTCCAAATAAAGAGTTCTATAATTTCTTAAGTTGGCTTCGGCTAGTATATGGTTGAGCATTTTCGCAGCAACACCTTTGCGACGAAACTCTTTTGCAGTTCTCATGGATTTTATTTCGGCTTCAGTTGTACCCAGTTCTTTAATCGCTCCGCAACCTGCTAATTTTTCATTTTCCCATATAGACCAAAAAGTAATGTTTGGCTTTTTTAACGCATTGATATCCAAAGCATGCACACTTTCTGGTGGAGATGCCGCATGCATATCTTGCAAGTGTTCATTCAATAAATTAAATATTTCCGGTCCATTCAAATCGTCAACAATAATTTTCATCTATTTTCTATTTCCATTTTTCGTGAATATATTCATTTTCAACCCAATCAATTATCTGCAACTTTCAAGCAATAAAATCCTGTCAGTAACAAGATCGCATCACGAAGGCGTATTAGTGCGATTAAACTAATTGCTGACTGGGCGGATAAATCGAGACTGCTGAAAGACCAAAATACTGCTGCTTCCACCGTACCTATACCACCCGGTATTGGTAATAATAATGCCATACGCAGTGCCAACAAAATTAACAGAAAACCATAGAGATCGAGATTAACATCGACAAAATATAAAACCAGCCACAATTCAGCCAATAGCGCAACCCATCCCAACAGCGATAACAAAACAGCTGCAAACAAAAAACCTCTTCGCTCAAACACTAATGCTCGCCAATCCTTACCTATGCTTTTCCAGTGCTGCCCTAAATTTTGAAAGTGTTCATTTTGTTGCCAACGTGCACTCACCCGCCGAACCTGGCGATTAATCCAGTCTGGTCGATATAAAAACAAAACCACTGCGCCGCATAAAAAACTGACTATGACTATTAACAAGAAAAAAATAATTTGGATATTGGAAACTATTACATGGGAATCATTGGTGGATAACAAAAGTAGCGCCGCCAGTAACAACACCGATAAATTTGCTACCAACTCCATCAGACGATCCAACCCCAGTGAAAAAATGGATGTCGATAATGGAACTGATTTTTTATACAACCAGTAAATTTGTAAAGG